>NZ_VFUX01000022.1:0-115215 GCF_006441275.1 Mesorhizobium sp. B2-4-17
TGGTTCTGAGCCAGCTGACCTCACCGTTCAGCCGTGCCGTGACGTCCGTTCTTGTCACCGCTGCGCCAACTCAGGGGAGGGGGCATCCGCCACACATCATCCTCGTAACGTCCAGCGTCCGGGACGACGGCAAGACCGAGTTGGCATGGAGTTTGGCGCTTGCGGCAACACGGCTGGGAGGAAGGGTGCTTTTCCTCGACCTTGACCGCAAGGACGTGCGGCTTACGAACGAGTTTCGGGGCGAATTCAGCACTGTCAAGGCTCGCAACTCCTTTGGGGACTATGTGAGTGACCGCTGTGTTCTGCAGGACGCAGTCACGAGAATGCCAGAAATCGGCATCGATCTCATGGCTGCTCCAGCACCCTCGGATGACCTGCTGACGCTTCTGTCGACCGTGGACAGGTCCCAGTTTACCGATGAGTTGCTCTCGGTTTACGACATCATCATCATGAATGGACCCTTGGGTCTCGGAGGGCCTGAAACCAGGCTTCTGAAGCGCTGGGCGGATGCGGTGCTTTTTGCCGTTCGCTGGGCCAGGACGCGGCGCAGCATTGCCCGCGGTGTTCTGGAATCACTGCGAGCCGGTGGGTCCGTCAGCGTTCCAGTGGGAAGTGTGCTCACCCAGGTGAATCTCAAGAAGCATGCTGGCTACAGTCTCGGAAACAGCGCCGACCTCCTGCTGACGAGGGTTTGATGAAGGCCGTCGTCTCTACCCTCGAAGGAATATTACCGGGAACCAAGTGCGTTCCCATGATGGGATCTGATCCGGAATGATCATCGAATTTTTCGGATCCCCAGGATCCGGCAAAACAACGTTTGCGCACGCGCTCGCAGAGCAGTTGCGTGGGAAAGGCTATCACGCCAAGGTCGCTCTCAGCTACAAACCCGGCACCAGGGCCGGAAGCTTCGACCTCGGGATTTTCTTGTTCGTCTCACGAATCGTATCGGCAATCTTTTCGACCGCACGAATATTGATTTCTTCCAAGGGAAGGCCGAACGATCTCTCCATTTCATTGTCGTTGGTACGGCTGATACCGCCAAAAAGGCGAATATGGCGCGCTCGAATCTGGCAATATATCTTGCACCTTTCACGTCGCTGGAGCCGTGCGAAGCAATCGTCCGAAATAATAATATTCGATCAAGGATACGTTCAAGCGATTGGATCGCTGGCGGCATTCAACGGGAGCGCTGATCATGCCACGCTCGCAAAGGCGCTCAGCCTCGCGCCGCCGGCCGACCTCACCGTCAGGCTGGTGGTGCCATCTGCGGTCGTGGAGAATCGCTTGCGGCGACGGATGGAGCGCGAGCCGCCGGCGGAGCGAATTTTCGAAGCTGACATGAACGTGAATATGCGTTCTCTTGGTGTGTTTGAATCTATAAATGATCTTCTCGCGATTTCCGGGCGAAAAGTCATTTCCGTGGAAAACGCCGACGGTCGATCAAAATTCAACAGTATTTGTAAGGTCGAGAAACAAATCATTTCCGCACTTTCGCGGACAGATAAGGAAGTCGCGGCTGGAGGCCAAAGACAACGCTCTCTCGATAGCAGTGCCACCGCAGGTCTCGATAATCGCTTTTATGCAGAGTCTCCGAACCGTCCCATGGATGTTCCTCCCGCAATCGCCGCGCCTTTGCGGAATAAGGATGTGGGCTCCCGGCTCGCTCGGGCGAGCGTCTTCGCCCTCTTGATCTATATCGGAGGTGCCGGACTGACCAGCCTTGCACAACTGGCCATTGCACGCCTCATCGGGCCTCGCAACTACGGGATCTATTCCTACGTTCTGGCATGGACGTCCGTGCTCGCTTACCTGGCAACGCTAGGGTTCAACGTGTCCTTGTTGCGTTTTGTACCTGCCTATAGAGCCAATGGCAGGCTTGATCTGGCGCGAGGGGTGATAAAATTCGCGGTGCAAAGATCGCTATTGGCGGCGTCGCTATTCGGGATAACGGGCGCTGCCTTGGTTCTCCTTTTTTCGGATCATACGCAAAACGGACTTGAGACAAGCATTATGCTTGGCATGGCGGCCGTACCCTTGATTACCGCTTATGCTATCGGCGCTACGCTTGTACGTGCTTTTGGCGGCGTCGTCTCGGCGCTATTGCCGGAGCGCATCGTGCGAGACGGGCTCCTGCTGGTGTTGGTGGCGATGATGGCAAAGTTAGGATTGCGGGCCGTTCACGCGCCGGAGGTGATGCTGGCGGTGCTGATAAGCTCCGCGGCCACGGTTGGGCTGGTGTTCATCACGGCGGCGAAGTTTGAACCGCCCGGCCTGCGGCAGGCCCGGCCCAGTTACGAAGCGAGGGAATGGTGGCTTGCCGTGCCTCCGCTCATGCTCATCACCGGTCTCGATGTGTTTGTCAGCCGGGCCGGCGTGCTGGTGTTGGGGTGGACCAACCATATCCGCGAAGCGGGTATATTCGCCCTGGCGTTGAACGTCGCGATGCTTGTGGGGCTCTCTCGCATCGCCGTCGCTACCATGTTTTCGCCAACAGCGGCCGATCTGCATGCCAGGGGAGACCGCAAAGGCCTGCAGCAGCTGTTCGCGCGGGCCACCTTGCTTTCTGCTGGCGGTGCCATCGCAGTCGCCATCCCGATGATGGTGATTGTCGAACCGTTCCTGAGCTATTTCGGTGAGGGCTACACCGCGGGAACGCCAATCGCTCGGGTTCTCATCTTGGGATATATCTTTGTCGCGCTGTGCGGGCCCCAGCAGAATCTTTTGGCAATGACCGGAAACGAATGGGCCGCAGCCACGACCATGATTGCCGGTGCGGTGGCCAACATCATAGCCTGTGCCTTGGGCGTCGCGATATACGGCCCGATTGGCGCCGCCGTGGGTGTCGCGCTTGCGCTGGGCATCTGGAGCGTTGCCATGGCTATCTATATCGGCAAGCGACTGAAGATCCTGCCTGGCTTGGTGTTTGTCCTGCTCTCGATCAGGCCAGGTGCGATCGGCGGCCAGCAATGGAATTGGTTCTTGAGGGTTGGCAAATGACAGCTGTCGATCCGCGGTGAACGTTTGCCGTTCTCGGCTGGCAGCCCTTTCTGCGAAAATTCCGGTATCATTCGACAAAACGGTGTAAGCCGTCCTCGTGGGCTGTCGCCGATGCGAAGCCGACAGCCCGGCGAAGATCGCTCGCATCGGCGCCGGTCCCCAGTGCATCGCCTGGAGGTAAGGAAACGTCGATGCGAAGGTCGCGGCGGCCAAGGGCCGTCTCGATGATGGCGATCAGGCGTTGATTTCTTCGGGCCGGTCATCGCCGATCTTGCAGATCCGGTGTGGTGCCGAACTCGTGGCGGGATCGACCATGCGACTGTCCCAATCCGGATCCGGATGCGGCGGCATGGCAAGCACGCGGCCCCCTTCGACGATGTCGTCGATATAGGTGAAATCCCGCCACACGTGGCTGTCAGTCCTACGATCTGTGCAACGCAGCCGCGCGGCTGCGTTGCAACGCCGATCTCCGATCGCGTGAACGCGGTGACACCCCGGCGCCTATCTCATGGCAGGACCGAAATGCGCCCCAGAAGCGCCACCAACTCCGCCTGCCGCCTTGTCTCGGTCTTGGCGAACAGCGAGGCGAGCTGGGAGCGGATCGTCGTGCGGCTAAGGTGCCAACTGCGGGCGATCTCCAAAGGCGCGTCGCCATGAGCTAGGCGCAACGCCAGCTGCGTTTCCGCGCTGGTCAAGCCGAACATTCTTTGCAATGTCTGAGGGTTCGCCGCCGACGTGTTCTCCCGATCCAGCAATGCGACGATGCTTGTCCCGTCAGGAGCGATGACGCCCGTCTCGTTCAGGATCACCGGCTTGTCGCCTCTGCTGCGGATCACCACCCATGACAGTGAGCCTGGCTGGAAATGCACCGGAACATTCGCGACCAGCCGCCTTAGCCCGGCAGAAAGCTCGCAGGCCGTATCGGCCGCTTCGCCCTGGCGTTCAAGCGTGTCTTGAGCGGCCGTGTTCCATTCGATTACTTTCTTGTCGCGGTCCAGCACGAGATAGCCGCAGCCGATGCGGTCAAGCATGCCGGTTATGGATTCCAAACTGCGTCGCTGCGGCCCGCCAATTCTGGCGTCTGATCGATCCGAGAAGTGTGTCGAGCGTGCATGCCCGGTATCCCTCAACACAATATATTGGCTACCTGCAACCGTATCGTTGCGCCTGTCAATCAGTGTCATCGCTTCTACCCCAACCCTTGTTGCATTTGACGCAAGTAAATGACGTGTAAATTTACCTGCTTTGATTTCCGTCTTTCGACAGGGATCACACTCCTCTGGCTTGAATTTCGACACGGTTATAGGAATCCGCGTCAGGTTTCTTTCGCAGCTTTCGTTGGATGCGCGTTCCTGATGAGCCCTTCCGCAATGATTCTAGTCCCCGGCAAAGGCGTGGCAATCCAGCAGTGGGATTAGGCTGCCCCCTCGCGGCCTAGTCTCGACGGGCTAGACGGAAGGTTGTAGTCTTGGGCATGGGTTCGCATCTGCGTTGGCTGGAATCGAACGTGTCAGGCACCCCGTTAGCTCATGTGGCTTCCCTATTGGTGCTGGCAGTATCAATAATATTCGAAGTAACAAGTACGGTATATGTTGGCCAGGACACGGCGTTTATGGCGTCTATTCCTGCTATTATTGTCGTTGTATACCTCGAAGGCCGTTTGGCTGGCATCGTTGCGACGCTTCTTATGGCCGCCCTCGGCTTGTGGGTACGACGCGTCCTGAACGCTCAACTCTCTGCCGAAGATTGGACCCGCGCCATCTTCCTTGTGGTCTCGGGCGGCCTGATAGCGCTTGTGTTCCACCGCCTGCGACAGGATTTGCGTGGGGCGCTTGAGGTTGCGGAGGCGAGGCTTGCCGCCATCGATGCGGCCGAGAGCCGTTATCGCTTGGCTTTCGAACGTGCCGCCTTGGGTTTTGCAAACACCAATCGACGCGGCGAACTGCTGCAATCGAACAGACGCCTCTGTGAGATGACAGGCTACGCGGAACGGGAACTTGCCCAGCAACCGCTCGAGGCACTTGTTCTTCCCGATGATCGAGATGCCGTGCGGGAGTTGTTGAGAGACGTGGACAGTGGCGCCGCATCGTCCGCCGCGGACATCCGCCTGCTGAGAAAGGACGGCAAGATATTCTGGGCGCGTCTGGCCGTGTCTTCATCGCGGCCTGATGAGGTCTCCACCGAGAGCGTGTTCGTGGTGGTTGACGACATTTCGGAGCGACGAGCGGCTCGCGAGGCGCTCCGGGCTCAGAAGGAGTGGCTTGATCTCGCTTTGTCTGCCGGACGCCTGGGAACATGGCAAATCGACCTCAAGGAGGGGACAGTCGCAGGCTCCGACAAGTTCTGGGACATTCTCGGTCTGCCGCCAACGCCCGTCCGCCGCTTGGAAGAGCTCTCGGCCGTGATTCATCCGGCCGATTGGCCGAAGCTGGCGGCTTCGACCAAACCCTCTTCGGCGGTGAACTACGACGTCGAGGTCCGTGTCCGGCGGACGGACGGTCATGTGCGCTGGATCGCTCTGCGCGGACGCCAGGAAAGACACGGCGATCGCCAGTTGCGCATCGGTGTGGCTGCCGATCTCACCGAGCGCCGACAAACCACGCTTCTGCGCGCGGCCGTAAAGAAACGCGAGCGCATCATGCGCGAAGAACGCCATCGGTTCAGCAACCTGTTCCCAGTGATCACAGCACTGGTGAAGATGATCAATGTTCCCGAGAACGACGTTGCCAAATACAAGGAGATGCTGGTCGATCGGATCAAAACGCTGGAAGCGACGCATCTGCTCCTGTCAGGTCATAGCAGTATTTCAGGGATGCTCCACGATCTCGTGGAGCAGGAATTGCGACCCTTCAAGGAGACCCGTGACATAACGATCAGCGGCCCCTCCATTGTCGTGCCAGTTGGCGCCGCCGAGAGCTTGGCAATGGTTCTTCACGAACTGACGACCAATTCGGTGAAATACGGCGCGCTGGGTAATCCGCAAGGCAAGGTCGACGTAAAGTGGGAGTTCGCATCCGACGGCGCAGGTGATGATGTCGTCCTAGACTGGGTGGAATCAGGACACCGCAACAATTCAGGCGTCGTGCGCCACGGTTTCGGCTCCATGATCATCGGCGTGGACGGCGCGCCGCTCGTCGGTCATTCCCCGAAACTGGAAATATCGGAGCACGGACTGCGATATTCGTTACGGCTGTCACGAAAGGAAATCCAACTGTAGAATGTGTCGTCCGTGAAACGGTCTCGTGGCGCTTTAGGTTTTCATCCTTGGGATGTCCCGTTCCCAACGTAGTTGCCCGCCATGGGCGACAGGCATCAGGTCACATCTTTCGATAGCCAGGTTTGCAGCAAAACCGCTGCTTCAGTCCGGTTCCGCACCCCAAGCTCGCGCAGAATGGCAGCTGCATGGATTTTCGTTGTCGCTTCGGCAATATCCAGATTGCGGGCGATCTCCTTGTTCGAATACCCTTCCGCCATCAGCTTGAGGACGTCCTTCTGCCTCGATGTCAGTCTAGCGAGGTTGCCTGAGTTCACGCGCTGACGGGTCGGATTTTTCGCGGAGGACTGCGGGGCGTAGGATCTCTGTCCGGCCGACGTCCGGGACAAGAGCGCCGGCACGTAGATCCGTCCCGACAGGATCTCGTTGACGGCCATCACAACTTCTTCATCCCTCTGAGATTTGACGATGTAACCGTGAAGTCCGATCGAAAGAGCGGTCAATATCTCAGAGCGCGAATCGTCCCCCGAAACGATCGCGAAGCGTGTATCAGGATAGGCGGACAGAACGTCGCCAAGAACTTCCTGATGAAACAGTCCGGGCATATTTAAATCGAGGATCGCAAGATCGATGGATGCCTGCTCCTCGAGAAGACTGACCACGGCGTCGAAACACGCAGCCTCGAAAATTTCGGCACTTGGAATTCCAGCCGTGAGTGCCAGCCGAAGGCCGCGCCGATACAAGCCGTGATCGTCGGCGATGACGATCCGATACATTGAACTACCCCAACACTTGCTCGGCTCCGACGAGAAAACCCGCTGAAGCGTCCCATTACTCTGTGATGAACCGAGCCGCGGTGTCCCAAAATCGCAGCCAACCACTGGTCATGACATCACGATGATATCCACGGCGCTCCCATCCGAAGATATCAAGTATGGCTAATATAGTCCTAAATTGCGAAAAAGCTTCTGTTATTTTTTCTTAACTTTCGCGTGAGGTGCCTGCCTCCCGAACCATACCGGGTGCCCGGTTCCGATGTCCGGACCAGTGGGCCGTACAGCCTATTGATGCCGGCATAACACATGCGAGCTTCGTTCGTCTCACGGTCAGGTCCTGAACGCTTAGATCTGCCCTTGACCTCGCGGCTATTTACTACCGGAAACGCGTCGGATCGTTGCCATTCGAATGCACGACGACAGCCACCCCGGCGGTCACATACCTTCACTCATGATGTTCGGATTGCCGCCGAGGGTCGGATCGGATCTGACCGGGTGCCGGATCCGGATGAACTCGAACACGAATGCCCGGATACGGCCAACTGCAAATCAGGAGGATCGGATGAAAGCGGTGATTCAATGCGGTGGGATGGGTACGCGCCTTCGGCCTTTCACGTCGGTCTTGCCGAAACCCTTGATGCCGATAGGGGCTCGGCCGGTTCTTGAGTTGCTTCTGAAGTGGCTGCGGCGCAACGGCATAGAAGAGGTTTATATCACGACCGGCTATCTCGGGCACCTGATCCGCAGCGTCTGCGGCGACGGATCGCAATGGAATCTGAAGATCAGATACACACAGGAAATGGAGCCGCTCGGCACCATCGGGCCTCTCTCCCTGATCAGGGATGAACTGAACGATACATTTGTCGTGCTCAACGGCGATGTTCTCACCGATCTAAGCCTCAGCCGGTTTGTCGCCGCGCACCGTTTGCACAAGGATCCGGTTACGATCGCCACGGCCTGCCGGCTGATCAAGATGGACTTCGGCGTCATCGACGAGATCGACAATGCCGTTCAGCTCTTTCGGGAAAAGCCGACACTTTCCCATCTCGTCAGCATGGGGATCTACTGCATGAACCCGGACGTCCTGCGGTTCATTCCTTCGGGCATACCATTCGGGTTCGATGACCTGATGCTCCAGATGATGCAGGGCGGCACGACCGTGCATGTGTACAAGCACGACGGTCTCTGGCTCGATATCGGTCGCGTTGACGACTTCCAGAATGCACAGGCGATTTCCTGGGAAGAGCAGTCGACCTCAATCGAGGTCGCCGCCGCGGCCGCATAGAGAATTCAGATGAGGCCGAACCGTAAATAAGAGTTCAGGAGGTCAAGATGCTCTTGGTGAGCGCCCCGATCCTAGGCGTGCCGGAGAAGGCAGCTCTATCAAAAGTGATTGATAGCGGCTGGCTTACAATGGGAGAGCGGGTAAGAGCTTTCGAACGGGCCTTTGCCGACATGCATGGCGCGCAGGATTGCGTTGCGGTCGGTTCCTGTACCGCGGCGCTTCATCTCATCCTGCATGCATTGGGAATTGGCCCGGGCGACGAGGTGCTGGTGCCGTCGCTGACCTTTGTGGCGACCGCCAATGCGGTGCTGTATGTCGGGGCGACGCCGGTCTTTGTCGATATCGAGTCGGTCGACGTGCCGTTGATGTCGATTGCGGAAGCCGAAGCGCGGTGCACGCCACGCACAAAGGCGGTCATTCTTGTTCACTTCGCGGGCTATCTCGCCAATCGGGAACAATGGCAACGATTCGCCCGTGCCCGAGGGCTGCATATCATCGAGGATGCCGCGCATGCTCCCGGCTTGAGGTCGGTGGGGACATTCGGCGCCGCTGCTGCCTTCAGTTTCTATGGCAACAAGAACATGACGACGGCGGAAGGGGGAGCCGTGATTGCCCGCGACCCCGATCTGCTCGACCGGGTTCGCCAGGCCCGCGGGCATGGGATGACCACAGGGACGCATCAGCGGCTGAACAGTCGCACCCCGCAATATGATGTCACCATGCTTGGCTTCAACTACCGCATGGATGAGCTGCGCGCGGCGATTGGACTGGTTCAACTCGAGAATCTGCAGGAGTGGAACGAAATCAGGCGTATCCTGGCCGTCCTGTACCAGCGCCTCATCGCAGAACGTTGCCCTGCGGTGACAATTCCCTTCAGCGAACCCCGGACGTCGGCTTACCACATCATGCCGATCCTTTTGCCGCGCTATGCGAGGCGGCAGGACATTATCGATGAACTGCGGACTCAGGGCATACAGACCACGATTCATTATCCACCGGTGCACCAGATGACATTCTATCGTGAGCGTTATCCCGGCACCAATCTGCCGCGGACAGAGGATTTTGCTCAGCGAGAGCTGACAATTCCACTGCACCCCCAGATCACTTCGCCTGTCGCCGAGGCGGTTGTGGCCGCGCTCGCAGCCGCGCTCAACAGCGGCGCTCAAACAGGAACTGCGGCATGAATGCGACGGACCTTTCCTTTCACCGGCGTCTCGTCTCAAACCGCACGCATGGCTTCGCGAGACGTGCCATCGATCTTGCCGTCGCAGGCGCCGCAATTGTCATTTTGGCACCGCTGATGCTGCTGATTGCCGTAGCGCTTCTGCTCGAAGGCGGCCGCTCCGTCTTGTTCGTACAGACCCGCATGGGCGTGGGTGGCCAACCCTTCCGTATGTACAAATTCCGCAAGTTTGGCGTGGACTGCAGCCCCCATGGGTTCGCGCTGACCGTCGTGGGCGACAGCCGCATGACGACGGTGGGCCGGTTCCTCGCCGCGACAAAGTTCGACGAGTTGCCACAGCTGTGGAATGTCCTCAAAGGCGAGATGGCGATCGTCGGGCCGCGACCCGAGAGCCTGGCGTTCGCCGATTGTTTCCGAGGTGGCCTGGAGGCCGTCCTGCAATACAAGCCTGGCCTGCTGGGCCCGACCCAGGTTCTTTTCCGGCACGAGGCGCATTTCTTTCCACAATCCGTGGATCCGATCCTGTTCTACCGGGAGGTTATGTTTCCCGCCAAGGCCAAACTCGACCTTTCCTACTATCCGCAGCGCACCATCGTCTCCGACATCGTCTGGATGCTGCGCGGCTTTCTGGCTGTTGTCGGCTGGGTTCCATCACCGCCGATCGACGTATGAAACCCAAATGGGAAGCCCCCCAGTCAGCCAAGGGAATGCGCGGTCATGAGTTACAACGGCAAGAAAGTTCTGGTGACGGGCGCGGATGGGTTTATCGGCTCGCATCTCACCGAAGCGCTCGTTCGCAACGGGGCGGATGTCACGGCTCTGGCGCTCTACAATTCCTTCGACAGCCACGGGTGGCTGGACGATTTGCCGGACAACATTCGGAGCCGGCTGAATCTTGTCCGCGGTGATGTCCGCGACTGCGCGTTCCTGAACCGGATCATGCGTGGTCAGGCCGTTGTGTTTCATCTGGCTGCCCTTATCGCGATTCCATACTCCTATGCGGCTGCCCAGTCCTATGTGGAAACCAACATCCTGGGCACGGTGAACGTCCTCGAAGCGGCGCGCCAGTGGGAGACGGAGCGAGTGGTGCATACCTCCACGAGCGAGGTCTATGGAACCGCCCTGACCATGCCCATCCGTGAGACTCATCCACTACAGGGACAGTCGCCATATTCGGCCTCCAAGATCGGTGCCGACATGATGGCGGAATCCTACGCCAGGTCGTTTGACCTCCCGGTCGTGATCATGCGGCCGTTCAACACATATGGTCCTCGTCAGAGTGAGCGCGCCATCGTGCCGACCATCATCCGGCAGGCCCTCGATCCGAACTGCCCGGCGATCATGGTCGGCGACACAAGCCCGATCCGCGACCTGACCTTTGTCGAGGACACCGCGGCGGCGTTCCTGACCGCGGGCCTGGCCGGGCTTGAATTCGGCCACGCCTACAATGCCGGCAGCCAACGCGCCGTGACCATCTCCGACGTGTTGGATCTTGTCCTCGAGTTGAGCGGTTCCAAAAAACCGGTCCATCGCGACGAAAGCCGTCTGCGGCCGCAAAATTCGGAGGTTCGCGCCTTGCTCGCGGATTCCTCGCGCTTTGAGAGTGAGGCTGGATGGCGGGCGCAGACCAGCCTGCGCGACGGGTTGCAGCGAACGATCGCATGGTGGCGGGCGCGCCTTAGCGAAGGCCGGGTACGGCGCGAAAAGGGTTATATGACATGATCCTGCTCCGCCGGCATGTTTTGGCGCTGTTGCTGATCGCCGGTGCCGTATTCCTCAATATCTATACGGCCGGCGGACGGGCAAGCAGCGTATCGGAGCAGTCGGCCGCACCGGCGGCGAAGAACCTGCCTGACTATCTGCGCGAAACAAAGGATGCGGTGTTCGGCACCGCGATCGTGCGGATCACCAGACCCGGAATCCTCGGCCACGGGATTGTATGCGGCAAGAAATACTGCACCCACCGTTATTCAAGCGCCCAGGCCTGGAACGCGGACCAGAGTCTTCTCCTTATCGTCAACGGTTGTGGTGCCATGTGCTTTCTCGATGGGCATACCTACGTTCCATTGTTCCGCCGCGACCGCTCGACCGAATGCGAATGGCATCCCAAGGATCCCAACCTGATGATTTGCGTTGGTGGCCGGCGGATTTCCACCTGGGCGCCACGCACCAATCACGAGGATATCGTGTTCGTCTCGGCAGCCTATCGCAATCTGCAGTTCGGGCCCTACAAGGGCAATCCGAGCCGAGACGGCAACCGCATCGCGGTGCGTGCAACGCGTAATGACGGCAAAGCGGTGGTCTTTGGCTATGACCTCAAGCTGCGGCAGAAATTCCCGGATATCGATCTTGCGCAACTTCCGGGGGCCACCAACGCCTGCTCGATCTCCCCGCACGGGATCAACATTCTGTGTTCCCAGGAATTGCCGGACGGCAACGAACCGAGCTTCATCTTTTCGATCGATGGCGTCTTGCGCCAGAAGTGGACAGAGCATCACCGGCCCGGTCACGGCGACATGACGGTCGATGCCGACGGCGCCGAAATCTATGTCGGGATCAGCAAATCGGACCCCGACAAGTATCAGGTGATCAAACGCAGGTTGACCGACGGCAAGGTCACCTCGCTGATGAAGTACGGCGAGGCCATGCATGCGTCCCTCAGGTCCCTGGACAGGCCCGGCTGGGTGTTTCTGAGCTATGGCGGGACATCGGCCGAAGTGTCGAAGCACCAGGATTGGGCGCCCTATGCGCAGCAGGTCATCGCGCTGCGCACGGACGGCAGCGGAGAGGTCCGCCCTATCGTCAACACGCAGAACGCGCAGTTCGACTACTGGAACGAGACGCATGCCTCGCCATCTCCAGATGGCTCACAGGTGGTCTGGTCTAGCAATTGGGGCGTGCCTGGCGGCCCGGTGTACGATTTCGTTGCTCGTGTTGAATAGCCTTGGCAGCAGGTGTCGAACCAGAAGGAGATTGTTACAAATGGCCTTCACTAAACGAACCGTTCTTGCTTCCGTTGCCGTGATGTCCCTGACATCGATGGCCGCCGCGGGCGACGTCGGGCCCTATCAACTGTCACCTGGCGATACCGTCGAGATAGGGATAGCGCCGATTCCGGAGCGAACGCAGCGCGCCGTGGTCCAGATGGACGGCAATATCGCCCTTCCCGAAGTCGGGATGGTCATGGTCGCGGGCCTGACGGCGTCTCAATTGCAGACGCGCATGCAGGCGCTGCTGCCGACCAAGATTTTTCATGCGCGCCTGCCCGATGGACGGGAGCAAATGGTTGTCGTCCAGCCAAGCGACGTCACCGCCGTCATCGCCGACTACCGTCCGATCTACGTGATGGGCGACGTGCTCACACCGGGACAGCAGGCCTATCGTCCGCTCATGACCGTACGGCAGGCGCTCGCCGTCTCCGGCGGCTTCAGCCTTTTGCGGTCGCGGGCAGGCCAGACCGGACCCGATCCGGTTGACCTCAGGCGCGATTACGAAACGCTTTGGGGCGACTACACCAAGGATTATTTTCACGCCGCCCGTATCCGCGCCGAACTTCAGGACCAGGCGGACTTCGACAAGCAGACCCCACAGGGATCGCCTCTTTCGCCTAGCATCGGAGCCGCGATCGCCCAGGCTGAAGCGGATGCGCTGAAGATTGCGCTGGGCGATTTCCAGCAGGAGCAGACTTTTCTCGAGAAGGGCGAAAAGGACGCGGCCGATCAGATCGACGTTTTGCAGAAGCGCGAACAGGTCGAGGCCGAGGGTGTGAAGGCGGATCAGGAAGACCTTGCGCGCGTCACAAAGGTGTTTGAGTCAGGCAACCTGACCAACAACCGGCTCGCGGACGTCCGGCGCGCCTTGCTTCTGTCTTCAAGCGGCGCACTTCAGACATCGGTGGAGCTCATGAGGGCGCGACGCCAGCAGGAGGACTACGTCAGGCAGCACGAACGCAATGACAATCAGAGGAGGATTGGCTTGCTGACGGATCTGAAGGACACCAACGCGAGGCTCGCCGACGTCACCGCCAAACTCCACGCCGCCAGCGAAAAGCTGCAACCGAGCGGAGCATCGGCCCAGCCATTGCCGATGGCCGGCGAAACGATCCGGGCCCAGGTCACCATCGTGCGCAAGGTCGGCGATGAGTGGCGCAAACTCTCGGCCGACGAGGACACGATCGTGATGCCAGGAGACACCGTCGAGGCCAAGTTCAGCAGTGATCTGCAGAGCGCGGCAATCCGGTAGCGGCCACGATCGTTGGCCGATAGAAACGGGCTTGGGAAACTCACTGTTCGATCAGGCAGTCGAACAGAACCGAACGGGAGATCCTGGTGAGGCTCAATTCCAAGCGAAAGCCGACGCGGTCGATGAACGCGGCTCAAATGGCCCAGCCGGCAAGTTATGCTTTCGATCCGTCTTTGGCGGTGCAAAATCCCTTGATCGAGTCCCGGACCGGTGGACCTGGACTCTGGCAGGACCTGACGTCCAACCAGAAGGTCCACACGCAAGGCGACCGGGCGTCGGACAACTACAGAGCCAGCCATTGCGCGCGGGGCTATGGCGCGCATTACAACAAAACGCACGACTCCGGCTATTACGGCGCGCTGTGGGATAAAATCGAAAGGCCCCTGATCCTGGGTGTTCTTGGCCCAATGGGTGGAGCCGACCGAAAGTGCCTCGATTTCGCATGCGGAACAGGTCGCATCACCAATGTCGCGGCTGGGCTCTTCGGCGAAGTGGTCGGCGTCGACGTCTCCAAATCCATGCTTGCCTGCGCGCGGGTTCCCCACAATGTGAGGCTGCTTCACATCGATATGACAATGGAATCCCTCGACGAGACCTTCGATATCGTAACGGCATTTCGCTTCTTTCTGAATGCGGAGGATCGACTGAAACAGGAGGCGCTGAGAGCGATAAATCTGCAGCTGAAAGACGGCGGACGGCTGGTGTGCAATGTTCACATGAACGCGACGTCGCCCGTTGGCCTGGTCTGCCGGCTGCTCAACCGGTTGTTTGGACGCACAATTCGCAACACGCTAAGCG
Organism: Mesorhizobium sp. B2-4-17; assembly: GCF_006441275.1. NCBI lineage: Bacteria > Pseudomonadati > Pseudomonadota > Alphaproteobacteria > Hyphomicrobiales > Phyllobacteriaceae > Mesorhizobium > Mesorhizobium sp. B2-4-17. Next base: position 14,496 of record NZ_VFUX01000022.1, read on the forward strand.
AAGCGAGGTTCAAGGAGCTCCTGACCGCGTCGGGATTCCTCGTCGAGGAGGTGATACCTTACGGTTATCTGCCCCGGCCGGGACGCCTCTTGCCAGGGCTGTGCGAGGCGTTGATGGAGCCTTTCGAGAAGGCGTCCAGAACCCTTCGCATCCCCGGACAACTGGCGCAGCATTTCCTGGTTGTTGCGAAGAAGCGCTAGAAAACGGAATCGCAAATGGCCCGGTGAAATGGCTACGAGCCGGGAACCCGGCCCGCCCGCGGAGCGAATCACCCCCCCCAAAAAAGATAATGCGGCGTCGCTCTCATTGACTGGAACGCTTCGATCCAGGCTTCCGGAACACCCTAGATGGCGGTTTTCCCCCGATTTGACGCGTCAGTTTCGGGTTTCTCTGGCTGGCGTCACGATTTCGCTGCATTTTGACCGAAGGGCACATACGTTAGCGGGGCGTAATGTTAGAAAGCAAAGAGGGACAACGCTCCTGAAAACCAAAAATTTGTCCATGGCCGTCGGAGCCGATGGGCCTGCGCGACTGTTTTTTGCCAAAGGTCGCAGGTCATGACCCCCGGTGGAAGACGCTCGCCCGATCTGCGCGCCGCCATGCTTGGCACCGCGCCTGGGCTGATAGGTGTTGGCCTGTTCTCGGCGGTCATAAACATTCTCGCCCTGACCGGCTCCGTCTATATGCTGCAAATCTACGATCGCGTTTTGCCTTCGCAGAGCATTCCGACGCTTGTCGGATTTACCATCGGAATGCTGGGCCTTTACGCGGTCTACGGGTTGCTGGATTTCGTGCGGCTTCGCCTCCTGGTTCGAATCGGCAATCGCCTCCACAGAAATCTGCAGCAAAAGGTCTTCGGCCTCTCGCTCTCCTTGCCGCTTATCGGCGGGCAGGATGCGAGCCGGATACAGCCACTTCGTGACCTGGATCAGTTGCGCGGCTTCCTTTCCGGATTGGGACCGACCGTCATCTTCGACGCCCCGTGGATACCGTTCTATCTGCTGGTCATCTATCTCCTGCATCCTTCGCTCGGTCTGCTGGCAGCGAGCGGTGCGATTGTGGTCGTACTGCTCACCGTGGTGGCGGAGATCCTTGGCCGCGGACCTGCGGCGCGCGCGTCCGAGACACTTGTGTCGCAACGGACCCTTGCCGATTCCGGCCGCCGCAACGCGGAGGTTGTGCGCGCGATGGGCCTTTCCGGACGGCTCGCCCGTCGCTGGGCCGAGATCAATCAATCATATCTCACGCACCAGGAACAGCTCTCCGATATTGTCGGCGCCACCGGTTCCCTGTCGCGGGCGCTGCGGATGGCTTTGCAATCCTGCGTTCTGGGGCTAGGTGCCTATCTCGTGATCGGGGGTGAAGCGTCCCCCGGTGTGATCATAGCATCTTCCATATTGCTGGGCCGCTCGTTGGCCCCGGTTGACGCGGCCATCGCAAACTGGAGGGGGTTTGTGGCGTTCCGGCAAAGCTATTCACAGCTGGCGGCGGCGTTGGCCGCCTTCGGCAGCCAGGGCGAACTCATGGAACTGCCGCGTCCACAGGCAATGCTTGCGGTCGAGGAGTTGACCATAGTCCCGCCCGGTCAGCAAAGGCCGACCGTCACCAATGTCAGCTTCCACCTGTCCGGGGGAGCAGGGATGGCTATTGTTGGCCCAAGCGGCTCTGGCAAGACCACGCTTGTGCGCGCCTTGGTGGGTGTGTGGCAACCGCTTCGCGGAACGGTAAGGCTGGACGAGGCCTCGCTCGACCAATGGGGCCAGGAACAGCTTGGCGCTCATATCGGCTACCTGCCGCAAGATGTTGAACTGTTTGATGGAACGGTTGCCGATAATATTTCGCGATTTGGCGGCAAGGGCGACGCCAAGGGCGTGCTGGCTGCTGCCAGGGCCGCGGGCATCGACAAGATGATCATGCGCTTGCCGGATGGTTTTCAAACACGGGTAGGCGAGGGAGGGGCGGCCCTGTCGGCCGGACAGAGGCAACTTGTCGGACTTGCCAGGGCACTTTATGGCGACCCGTTTCTTGTCGTCCTCGACGAGCCGAATTCAAACCTGGATGTTGACGGCGATGCCGCCCTGGCCGGCGCGATCCTGGCGGTACGCCGGCGCGGAGGCATCGTCATCGTTGTCGCGCATCGTCCTTCCGCCCTTACCAATATCGACAAGGTACTCGTAATGTCGAATGGCATGCTGCACTCCTTTGGCTCGCGCGAGGAGGTCCTGGCCAACGTTATCCGGCCCTTCCCCTCGGCCGCTGAACGGCCAGCGTCGGTGGTCCCGATGCAGAAAGGGGTGAGCGGTCATGCGTGAGGTCCTGTTCCATGTCTGACGCGACGATGTTCTTATATGCGCCGATTGGCGATGGTAGCCGAAGGACCGAGGCCAGTTCGGCCGATATGCGGGATGATATCCGTGCCAACCTGATCCTGGGCGTCGCGGTCACGGTTCTGTTGATCGCCGGCGGAGGGCTTTGGCTTGGTTTGACCAAAATCGCCGGCGCGGTGATTGCGCCAGCCACGGTGGTGGTCGAAACCAATATCAAGAAAGTCCAGCATCTGAACGGCGGCACCATCGGCGGTATCTTCGCGCAAGATGGAGACCATGTGCGGGCGGGCGATGTGGTGGCCAGGCTGGACGACACGCTGACTCGGGCCAATCTGCAGATAATCAGTGAGGACCTCGATCGCGCGACCGTTCGTCTTGCGCGGCTGGAAGCCGAGCGGCAAGGCCTGCCGGATATGCAGCTTCCGTCCAGCCTTCAGACGCGGATGGGCGACCCGGAACTGGCTGCACTCGTCAGCGGCGAACGCGCCCTGTTCGAAAGCCGCGCTGCCGCGTTGACGGGGCAGAAGGCGCAGTTGCAAAGCCGCTCAAAACAACTTGAACGCCAGATCGATGGCCTCAAGGCACAGCAGGCCGCGGAAGATCAATCCGTGACCCTGCTGGACGCGGATCTTGTCGACGTCCAGGCGCTTTTTTCCAAAAAACTGGTGTCCAAGGAGCGGCTGAGCAACATCAGGTTGGATGCCACCCGGGCGCACGGAGAGTCAGGGCGTCTCGCGGCGGCGGTCGCCGAGGCGCAGGCCCGGATCAGCGAGACCGAATTGCAAATTCTTCAGCTCGATGAACAAAGGCGCAGTGAGGTAACCAGCGAGCTACGCGAAACGGAAGCCAAGCAGACCGAACTCAACGAGCGCAAGGTTGTGGCGCAAGACGAGTTGACCAAAACCACCATCCGCGCTCCGCAATCGGGAACGGTGCAGGAATCCACCATCCACACAATCGGCGGCGTGATCGCTCCTGGGGAAGTGCTCATGATGATTGTTCCCGACGCCGACAACCTCGTCGTCGATGCGCTGATTCCTCCCTCACGCATAGATGACATTCGACCAGGCCAGCGGGTCTCGATCCGTTTTCCGGCTTTCGATTCCGGCACCACGCCTGCTTGCCAAGGATCGGTCAAACGCATCTCTGCCGATCTGATCAAGGATCAACAGCGCCAGCTCTCGTATTTCTCGGCGCGTATCAACGTCGAGAACAAGGCGGCCTGCCTGACCGATGCCAAGGTGCTCAAACCAGGCATGCCGGCGGAGGTTCATATAAGCACCGACGAACGCAGCGTCTGGTCCTATCTGCTGAAGCCGCTTACGGATCAGATGTCCAGGGCCTTCCGCCAATGAACCATCGGAAGCGAGCCGCAATACGAGCGACCCTGCCTCCTAGAGCAATCCGGAGAAAGTGCGTACGGTTCTCCGTCCGGAATTGCGTAAAAACAAAGAGTTAGAGGGGGTCAACGATTCTATCAAACGCTGAACCGCTCTAAGACCCGGTGAGCGCCCTGCGACGAACGCGGCGCGCGGCCCGCGCTGTTCGCTCTGCCGTTACGGGAGCCTTGGCTACATCGATCTTGTGCGGCAAGCCGTTTGTGGCCACATGGAGTCTCTCAAAGGGCAGCAATTCCCTGATCCGGGCGTTGACCAATGCAATTTCGGCCCGCAGGTCTTCGCATTCCTGCCGGCGGATATCGAGTTGTATCTGATCGGACGCCTGCTGCAGTGAAAGCTGTGAGAAATTGGCGGTTAGCTTCGAAAGGTTCTGCTTGTCGGTTTCGGCCTCCTTGGTGAGAGCAGCCAACCTTTCATCCGCGACCTGCTTTTCCGCCACGGCGTCGCTCCATTGATGCTTGAGCTTGGCGATCTCATCCGAGGCTTCTTTATTTGCGCTTGATGCGAGCTCCAGTCGCGACTGGAGGTTCTGAATCTCGGAACGCAATCCTCTGATCTCGGCACGGTAGCGTTCGATCTCGGCGTTCTTGTCCGCCTCCGTGATACGGGCGGCTTCCGTCACCTCCGACAGTTTTGCCTGGGCGACCTCAAGCGACGTATGGAGCCGTGTCGCTTCCTTTTCGCTCCTGCCGAGCGCACCCAGCATTTCGGAGTTTCGCGCCGCTTCGTTGGCGTGGATCGTGGAGAAGGCGTCGAGTCTGTGCCGCGCTTCATCTTCCCGCTTTAGCGCCTTTTCGAGGTCGATCGACAGGCTGACATTCTTTTCCCGCAGCAGTTTGTTTTCGCGCGCGCGCCTGTCAGCCTCGACGGTTACGGCGGCAAGCGTGTTTGTGAGGTCTCCAAATTCCGCTTCGCTTTTTGCGTTCGCGTTCGCTGCCTCCACGAGTTCCAGCCTTGCCGCGGCCAGTGCGCCGCGAAGCGCCTCGCTGTCTTGAACCAGGCTTGTCTCGCGCTGCTGCAAAGTCTCCACAATGCTTTCCCGCTCATGCTGCCTTCGGTTCAGGTCATTGAGCTTGTCCGACAGGACCCTTTGCTCCGCCGTCAGGCTCTGATTCGTCAGTTCCAGTTCGTTGGCGCGGAGAATGTCGGCGTGAAGGATATGGAAGAATTCGCGGGTCAGGTGGTGCGTGCTTGCGATCTCCGACAGTCTCGCGTTGATGTCCTCGAAATGGACCTTCGCATCGCGAAACAGCCCATCGAAGGACGTCAAGGCGGCCATACGGCTCTGCGTATGAGAGGTCAGCCGTCGCGCGGTTTTCGGGGTGCTCGCGTCGTCTTCGGTTTGCGCGCCCTCGTCTTGCTCCATGGACGCCTCGCCCAGGACATCGTTCTCTGCCGGCGCCGACAGGTCGTCCAAACCAATGCACTCGTCGACGGCGTCCGCCAAGTCAGCTTCGAGTTCCTCGAATGACTTCTCCGCGTTATCGGCTCGCCTGATCAGATCCCTGAGCTTCATGCCCTACATCCCCCTACGGCATGCCTGGACCCAGCAAGGCACGCGGACTGAGATACCCTTTGTATCGGGAGATCCGTTGAGCGTCTTCGTGCAATCAAACGATGCCAAGCTCCGGCGATTTAGCGCTGTCACCGCAGGAATCGTCGAGAACTCGCGAGGCAGGCCTGAGGTTTGATGGTGGTCGATCACCTGCAAGGGCTGCCTGGAGGCTCTCGCGTCAGGCAGCCCTTCTTGCGTTCATCCTGACGTCACCTGTTGCCTGAATTCAGCGCCGCTTTATCGGGCGGCCCGACAGCCTCTTGGAGGGGGGCATCAGGCGGCCGGGCCTAACCGGCGGTTGGGTGTGTTTTGGTTTGCCGGCTGAGCCACCCTGCACCTCATTCGATGAACGCGCATCATTCAAACGAACACTGCCGTCGCGATAGGCACCACTCAACCAGCTGCGTCAGGCCCCAGCCCCGGACCAGCGTCCACTTGGATCAGTCGGTTTCAAGCACGAGAGTCCGGGCTCCGATTAACGCATTGGGCTCCTTCAAATGAACGATCAGCCCGTTATCAAGGAAGGATAAGGTGGCTCTTACGGCAATAAGGCCGGGATTCTGCCGGCAATGGAGGCAACGCCATGTGCGGTATCGTTGGGATCGTCGGCCACTCGCAGGTTGCGCCACTCATCGTCGATGCGCTGAAGCGTCTGGAGTATCGCGGCTATGACTCGGCCGGCATCGCCACCGTCGAGCGTGGCAAGCTTGCCCGGCGCCGCGCCGAGGGCAAGCTGGTCAACCTCGAGCGCCGGCTCAGGGACGAGCCGCTCGACGGCACCATCGGCATCGGCCACACGCGCTGGGCAACCCATGGCGTGCCCAACGAGACCAACGCGCATCCGCATTTCTCCGAAGGCGTGGCCATCGTCCACAACGGCATCATCGAGAATTTCGCCGAACTGCGCGACGAGCTGACGCGCGACGGCTATTGCTTCGCCTCGCAGACCGACACCGAGGTCGTCGCCCATCTGGTGGCGCGCGAACTGGCCAGGGGGCTGCAGCCGGTCGAGGCCGCGCACCAGGCGCTGAAGCGGCTGGAGGGCGCCTTTGCGCTGGCCATCATGTTCAGGGGCGACGACAACCTGATCGTCGGCGCCCGCAACGGACCGCCGCTCGCCGTCGGCCATGGCGATGGCGAGATGTTTTTGGGCTCCGACGCCATCGCGCTCGCCCCGTTCACCAATTCGATCACCTATCTCGAGGACGGCGACTGGGCGGTGGTGCGCCGCGACGGCGTCGCCATCTTCGACATCGGCGGCGAAAAGGTCGACCGCAAGCGCCAGCAGTCGCTGTCGACCAGCTTCATGGTCGACAAGGGCAACCGCCGCCATTTCATGGAAAAGGAAATCCATGAACAGCCCGAAGTGATCTCGCACACGCTGGCGCACTATGTCGATTTCGTCTCCGGCGTCTCGAAGCCGCTCGACCTGCCGTTCGATTTCGCCAAGATCGGCCGGCTGGCGATCTCGGCCTGCGGCACCGCCTATCTCGCCGGCCTGATCGGCAAATACTGGTTCGAGCGCTATGCGCGGCTGCCGGTCGACATCGATGTCGCCTCGGAATTCCGCTACCGCGAGATGCCGCTGTCGGGCAACGATGCCGCCTTCTTCATCTCGCAGTCGGGCGAGACCGCCGACACGCTGGCCTCGCTGCGCTACTGCCGCAAGGCCGGCATGAAGATCGGCGCCGTGGTCAATGTGCGCGAATCGACCATGGCGCGCGAATCCGATGTCGTGCTGCCCACACTTGCCGGTCCCGAGATCGGCGTCGCCTCGACCAAGGCCTTCACCTGCCAGCTGTCGGTGCTGGCCTCGCTTGCGGTGCGCGCCGGCGTGGCGCGCGGCGCGATCTCGACGGATGAGGAAAAGACCCTGGTGCGGGCGCTTTCGGAAGCGCCGCGCTATGCCAACCAGGTGCTCAAGCTTGAAGCGCAGATCGAGCGCATCGCGCGGGACCTGTCACGCTATTCCGATGTGCTCTATCTCGGCCGCGACACCAATTTCCCGCTGGCCATGGAAGGGGCGCTGAAGCTCAAGGAGATCTCCTACATCCACGCCGAAGGCTATGCGGCGGGCGAGCTGAAGCACGGGCCGATCGCGCTGATCGACGAGAACATGCCGGTCATCGTCATCGCCCCGCATGACCGCATCTTCGAAAAGACGGTGTCGAACATGCAGGAGGTGGCGGCGCGCGGCGGCAAGATCATCCTGATCACCGACGCCAGGGGAGCGGCGCAGGCGAGCGTGACCACGATGGAGACGATCGTGCTGCCGGACGTGCCCGAAATCATCTCGCCGATCATCTATGCGCTGCCGATCCAGATGCTGGCCTACTTCACCGCCGTGTTCATGGGCACCGACGTCGACCAGCCGCGCAACCTGGCGAAGTCGGTGACCGTGGAGTAGGTATCATCCTTTCGTCATCCTCGGGCGGAGCAGGCCTCCACAAGAGCTTCGGCACGGGAGAGCGGCGCACGGAAGTGCTGCGCGACATCAATCTTGATCTAGCCGACAACGAGTTCGTCTCGCTTGTCGGCATATCGGGTTGCGGCAAGAGCACGTTGCTGTCGATCGTGGCCGGACTGCAGGACTTCGACGCCGGCGAACTCAGCATCGACGGTGCGCCGATCCTGCAGCCGGGTCTCGACCGTGGCGTCGTCTTCCAGTCCTACACGCTGCTTCCCTGGCTGACGGCGCGGCAGAACATCGAGTTTGCCCTCAAGGCCGCGGGCTATGACCGGTCGGCCTGCCGCGAGATCTCGCTCAAGCATCTCGACCTCGTCAAGCTGTCGCAGAGTGCTGACCGCTATCCGTCCGAATTGTCGGGCGGCATGAAACAGCGCGTCGCCATTGCGCGTGCGCTTCCTATCGCCCCAAGATGCTCCTGATGGACGAGCCCTTTCGATGCCTTGACCCGGCATCAGATGCAGGAATTGCTGACTCAGACGCGTCAAGGGTCCCGAAATGGCATAGCATCCGCCCGAATCTGGTCAACTGGCCGGGGTCTGGGGATCAGGGATCAAGGACCGTGGGGACCGCACAGGCCGAGCGTCCATTCGATGGTTCCACAAAAGTCGCCGACGAATCCATGGTAGCTGCCGTAGCCATTGTAGTAGCTGTCCATCCAGCCATTGTCGCCGGTCCAATTGTCGCCGGTCCAACCGCCGCCAACCCACACGCGAGGGTTTCGATGTTGCCGTTGGACGACGTACCGATGTCCATTGTGGCGATGAACCGCGGTATGGACAAAGTGATACCTGACAGCTGCCGCATCGGCGATGGAGGTAAATGAAATCGCGCTCGCGGCGGCCAGCACGATAGCGCCGCTGGCGAGCATCAGACGCCGTTTCATGAAGATGCCTCCTGTTCCTACGAGACATGCACAGGAAAAACGGCCTGCCGCCCCAGACGTTCCTTCACGAAATAGGGACGCTGAATGCCTGACGCTGAATGCCTAATGTCTTTGGACCATCCTTCTTGACGCGATCGCTGCTTTCCTCGCCCTCTGTCCGCGCTCAAGATTTTTTGACCACCGTCCGGCAAGAATTCATTGTCGCTGCTGCATTTGTCGGACCATAAACGCGCCAAGTGATCCCGCCCGGCTGGTTGGTCGCGGATGATCAATGTTTTCAACGCAATATGCGGGCCTTCGCCAAGGCATATGAACCGCCTGCATGACGGAATTGGCCAGAGCATTGGAACAGCCTCTATTTGCCACCGAGCGCGACCCGAAGCTGAGGTTGATCATCCCGATCATCGTCGCCATCGCCTTTCTGATGGAACAGCTCGATTCCACCATCATCACCACCGCGATCCCGGCCATGGCGCAAAGTCTGGACACGACGCCGGTCCGGCTGAATCTGGCGATCACCACCTACATCCTGGCGCTCGCCGTGTTCATTCCCGTCAGCGGCTGGTTCGCCGACAGGTTCGGCGCGCGCAGGGTGTTCGCCCTGGCGCTTTTCACCTTCACCCTTGGCTCCGCGCTGTGCGGCATAGCGAACAGTTTCGGCATGCTGCTGGCCATGCGCGCGCTGCAAGGACTTGGCGGCGCCATGATGACGCCGGTCGGGCGGCTGATCCTGCTGCGCAGCTTTCCACGCAGCGGCCTGATCACCGCCATGACCTACACGACCTTGCCGGCCATCATGGGGCCGATCATCGGGCCGCTGCTCGGCGGCCTGCTGACCACCTACGCGTCGTGGCGCTGGATATTCTATGTCAACCTGCCGTTTGGCTGCCTTGGCATTCTGGCGGCGCTGCGCTTCGTCGACGATTTCCACCAGGAGGCGGTGGAGCGCTTCGACTTCGCCGGATTCCTGATGGTGGGATGCGGCGTGGCGTTGCTGCAGTTGGGGCTGGAGAATATCGGCCGCCCGATCATTCCCGCCTTCGCGACGGTGCTGGTGTTGGCTGCGGCCGTCCTGCTGCTGCTCGCCTTCGGGCGCTATGCGCGCCGTGTCGTGGCGCCGGCCGTCGACCTGACGCTGTTTCGATTTCGCTCGTTCTGGGTCGGCACGCTGGCGGGGGGCCTGTGCCGCGTCGGTCTCAACGGTGCCCCGTTCCTCCTGCCGCTGATGCTTCAGGTCGGGTTCGGCACGAGCCCGGTCACCTCAGGCTCGCTGACATTCGTCGGCAGCTTCGGCGCGCTGCTCATGCGGCCATTGTTGTCGCCGCTGCTGCGGCGCGTCGGCTTCAAAGTCGTGCTGATTGGCAGCGCGATCGTTGGCTCCGCCACCGTGGCGGGCTTCGCCTTGATGACTGCCGATACGCCCCATTGGATGATCGGTTTCTATGTCTTCCTGTTCGGCGTCGTCCGGTCGGCGCAGTTCATGACCTCCAACACCCTGTCCTACGCTGATCTGCCGGCGGACAAGCTCAGCCGCGCCACCAGCCTGGGCGGCGTGCTGCAGCAGCTTAGCGTTTCGCTGGGCGTCTCGGTCGCCGCCATGCTGCTGGGCCTGATTGCAGGGGAAAGCCACGTCCTGACGCCGGAACGGTTCCATCAGGTGTTCCTGCTGACCGCGATCATCCCGCTCATATCCATTCCCGGCTTTCTGTACCTGCGCGCCGAGGACGGCGTGCAGGTCAGTGGTCACATCGGCAGATCACGCAAATCATCCCGGCAAGGATAGTGGAACAATCCGTTCGCTCAAAAACCGTGCGGCGCCGCTCTCGTTGAAGCGTTCGTCACGGACGTGTCGCAACTTGCCGCCGGTTTGCCGCCTGCGATCGATCTGACACCTTTCCGGGCTGATAGGTTCTGATTGTTCAGGGCAGCCCTGCTGTCGCAGCAGGCCTTGCCGTTCTTGTATGGGGGAAACGACGTGACCGCAGAGACCAGCATGCAGGCCGTGGAGCCAATCGACCCGCAAAGCAGCTACGCCGTGCTGATCTGCGATCTGGTCGGCCTGCGCTTCGGGCCGGACGGCAAGCCCGACCCGAGCGAAGTCCGCGCCCATATCGAAGCCAAGGGCGGCCGCTTTCACGCTGCGGCGCTTGGCGACAAAGCCGACCTCGAACGTGGCCGCGTGCATTTCTTCTACCAGCCGGACCTCAGCACCAGGGAAGAGCTGATCGAGGCCGCGGGGGAGGGGCGCTATGACGCCGTCATCGCGGCGGCGACCTTCCTGCCTGCCGAGACCGTCTTTCCACTGGCCGGCGTGCGGATCGGCGCTGGCACCGGCAATATGGGCTCGCGCTCCTGGGGTGGCGGCAGCGGCGAGGGCGGCACCGCGGTGCTGATGAACACGCCCGGCATCAACAGCCGCGCCACGGCGCAGATGGCGATGAAGGCGATCCTGAAAGTCCTGCCGGATCTCCCGGTCGATATGCTGCACGGCCTGGTGGCGCGCGGCGCCTTCGACACCGGCAGGGAGCTGCGCGATTTCCCCACCGAAAAGCTCGAAGGCAAGACGATGGCGATCATCGGCTACGGCAATATCGGCCGCGAGGTGGCGAAGCTCGCCCGTGCCTTCGGCATGCGCGTGGTGATCCATGCACGCCCTCGGCACCGGGACTGGATAGAAGCAGAGGGATTTGTCTATGCGGCGAGCCCGGCCGAAGCGGCCGAGGGGGCCGATGTGCTCAGCGTCCATGTCGGCCTGGGCAAGCAGGACGCGCAGACCGGCGGCTACGCCAATGCCGGGCTCGTCGGCGCGGAGATACTGTCCCGCGTGAAGAGCGGTGCCGTGCTGGTCAACTACGATCGCGGCGAGCTTGTCGATATCGAGGCGCTTGACGACGCCCTGTCCTCCGGCCGGCTAAGCCACGCCGCCATCGATGCCGATCTTTTCAGCGATGCCTCGACCGGCAGCCTGTCCGGTCCGATGCTGCCTTATCTCGACCTCGTCGAGAAACATGGCGACAAGCTCGAACTTCTGCCCCATGCCGCGGCCGACACCGACCATCCTTCGCGCGTCGCCGGCGCCAAACAGGCCGTCGACCAGCTGTTCGATGTCATCTGCCGCAAAGCGGTGACGAATGCCAAGGGCTCCGTGCCGCCGGGCTATGTTTCCCTCGGAGTGACGACGCCTCACGGCATCGGACCGGTGACGGAGTCCCATCTTTTGAAACTGACCTCCAGCGACTGCGCCGAGCTGGCGGATCTCTGCGACCGGCAAAGCCGGTTGTGGAAGGCGCTGTCGGAAACGCCAACTGCCGAGCGTGGCGGGATTGTTGCCGAACAAGGCGAAGAGCTCGTCCGGTCGATCGACCGTTTCTGCCTTGTGGCCGAGAAACTGAATCTCAGGGGCCCTTACCAATAACTCAACCTGCCGCTGCGGAGGTTTAAAGGCCTCAGGCGGAAAGACGCTGCCTCAGTAGCGGGGACCGGCCACCATCCGGGCAATCCGTGTCATATCGGTGCTCATCTCGCGGTCGTCGTCGAGTGGACTGACAAGCGCGCGCACCGCGGCAAAGGTGCGTTGCGGGCCTTCGCCCATGCTGTCGACGACGTCGCGCAACTCCACGCCCGTTGCCGCGAAGATCAGCTCCATCGCAATGAGATAGCGCAGGCGCTCGATGATCTCAGCGGTCTTGGCCACGACCCGGGGCGCCATCGACGACTGGTCCTCGATACCATCCGAGACGGCGAGCGGGCTGAGTGACATCGGGTTGGCCAGATGCCGGATCTCGGCTTCCAGCGCCGCCAGCGGTTTCTGCAATTCGGCGTAGCCCTGGCGGCTGCCGCCCCTGGCCGACAAAAAGCGCGGCAGCTCAGCTGTTGTCGGCGACATCAGCTTCATGCAGCGGTTGGCGGTGCCGACCGCGCAATGCGCCAGCGCCTGGCCGAGCTGTTCCCAGGCAAGCGTGAATGCCGTGAGGTCGAAATTGCCATTCGAAACCACCCGCTCGTCTTTGGGCAGGATCACGGGATTGTCGCCCGAATGGGTCAGTTCGATCTCGGTCGCCAGCCTTGCCTGTTCGAACGCATTGAGCAGGCCGCCCCAGACCTGGGGCACGCAGCGATAGCTGAGCGGGTCCTGTAGGCGCCGCGCGGCCTTGTCCTTCCACAGGCCGCTGCCCGCCAGCTCCGTGCGCAGCCGAGCGCCGATCTCGCGCTGGCCGAAGGCCGGCCGCGCGGCCAGGGCATCCTCGTCGATCGCGGTGAGGGAAGAACGGAACGCCTCGTAGTTGAGCGCCACGGCAGCCAACCCCCAGTCGATAAGATGGGCGACGTCTTCGAGGCACAGGCAGGCCGTTCCGGTCGACAGGCTGTTGGCGACGATGAGGGCGTGGCCGTCCTTCTCGCGCAGGTCGAGCGGCTCCAGCCCGGCAAGGGTTAGCGCCTCGGCCGATGGCATGATCCGGCCCTGGAATTCCGCTTCGCCGTCGCCGCGCAGCGCCCGCGCCATATGGCCGAGATGGGCAAGGTCCGCCGCGCCGATCGATCCCCATGTGGGGATCACCGGATGGACGCCGGCGTTGAGCGCCGCCACAAGGCCCAAGACCACGCGTTCGGAGGTGCCGGTGCCGCCGGCGGCCATGCCCGAGATGCGTGCGGTCATCAGCGCCCGCACCGCCTCGGTCGGAAGGGCGGGGCCGATGCCCATGCTGTGGCTGAGCGGCACGCTATGCTGAAAGGCGATCAGATCGGCCTCGGCGAGCGGCGTGTCGACACAGGCGCCGAGGCCGGTGGTGACGCCATACATCGGTTTGCCGAGCTGCATCAGGTGCTCGACCAGCGCGCGGCTCGCCCGGATACGGCGCATCGCTTCCTTACCCAGCATAAGCCGGGCGTTGCGCCGTGCGATCTCGGCGACGTCAGCCACGCCGAGTGGCTTGGCGTCGAGCAGTATCATCCGGGCCGTCATGTCTCGCCTGTACCCCGTGACCAGATGCCCGGACCAGCGGCGCGGCGGGCGTCACTGTTTGTGGCGGCTTGCCGGCTGGAGTGCAAGCCATTCCCATTGTGGCAGCGGTGAGGAAGCAGGCGAGGGGCTTTGATTCTTGGAACTACGCCGTTCGCTCCGCGACGGCGTCTGGCACCACAACCAGCTTGCCGACAAAATCCTTGGCAACGAAATCGGCTTGCGCGTGGTGGAAATCGGAGAGTTTGTAGACGCCGCCGACCAGCGGGCGGATCTTGCCCGCCTCGATGTAGCGCACGATGCGGCGGAAATCCGCGCGCGTGCCCTGGCTCGAACCGTGCAGTTGCAACTGCTTGAGATACATGGTCCTGAGATCGAGCTGGACGACCGGGCCCGCAATCGCGCCGGCGGTGGTATAGCGGCCCTCCGGCCTCAGGATGCGCAGCAAATCGTTGAAGATGGCACCGCCAACGAGGTCAGCCACGACGTCGATCGGCTGGCCGCCGGTCGCCTCGGCCACGGCTTGCGGCAAATCGTCGACGCCACGGGTAATGACGGCTTCCGCTCCGATGTCGAGCACCGCCTGCTCCTTGCCCTTGCCGACGACGGCATAGGGAATGGCGCCGCGCGCCCGTGCCAGTTGCACGATGCCCGAGCCGACGCCGCCCGAGGCGCCGGTGACCAGAACGCGCTCGCCGGCTTTCAGCGCGGCTCGTTCCAGCATCTGCTCGCCGGTGAGATAGGCGCAGCAGAAGGTGGCGAGTTCGACGTCGCTCAGCGTCGTGTCGACGACATGCGCATTCTCCGCCGGCACGGCCTGGTATTCGGCATAACCGCCGTCGCGGCCATGGCCCATATAGTCGATATCGGCGAGCGAATCGTCGTCGCGGTTGTAGATGGAGAAATCGACCATCACCCGTTCGCCGATACGATCAGACGAAACGCCATCGCCGACGGCAGCGATGATGCCGACAGTGTCGGTGCCCTGGATGCGCGGGAAAACAAGCGTGTTGCCCTGCCGCCGCCAGGTCGACACCGCTGCAGCGTCTTCCTCGGTGCCATAGGCGCCCTGGCGCACCCACACATCGGTGTTGTTCATCCCGCAAGCGCTGACCCTTATAAGCACTTCCCCCGAAGCAGGGGCGGGCACTCTCACATCGGTACGGTAGACGAGTTTTTCCGGTCCGCCGTGGCCGGTCAGCAGCACGGCGGCCATGGTGGCGGGGAGCGTGTTGGTCCTGGCATTCATGGCTCGATCTCAGAGATTGGCAAACACGCTGTTCACCGCATCCGCGGTCTTGGCCACGACGATATCGGCCTCCTCGCGCGTCAGGCAGAGCGGCGGCGCGAAGCCGAGGATGTCGCCCTGCGGCATGGCGCGGCCGATGACGCCGCTTGCGGCAAGGGCCGTGGCGACCTGCGGTCCGACTTTGAGCGAAGGATCGAAGAAGACGCGGTCGTCGCGGTCTTTTACGAATTCGACCGCCGCCAGCATGCCGTCGCCACGCACCTCGCCGACGTTTTTGTGGCCGCCGACGGCCTTGGCGAGTTCAGCACGGAAATAGGCGCCGGTCTCGCCGGCATTTTTCACCAGCTCCATCTCGTCGATCAGTTCGAGATTGGCCACACCCGCGGCAACGCAGATCGGATGCGCCGAATAGGTCCAGCCATGGCCGAGCGAACCGAGCTTGTCGGAACCCTCGACCAGCACCTGCCACATCTTGTCGCCGACGATGACCCCTGACAGAGGGGCATAGGCCGAGGTCAGGCCCTTGGCGATGGTGATCAAATCCGGCTTGATGCCGTAGTGGTCGGAACCGAACATGGTGCCGAGCCGGCCAAAGCCCGTCACCACCTCGTCGGCGACCAGCAGCACATCATACTTCTTCAGCACCGCCTGGATTTTTTCCCAGTAGCCTGCGGGCGGCGGCACGATGCCGCCAGTGCCGAGGATCGGTTCGCCGATGAAGGCTGCGACTGTCTCGGGGCCTTCGGCCAGGATCATTTCCTCGAGCTTGTCGGCGCAATGCTGCGAGAACTGCTCCTCGCTCATCGAGCGGTCGGCGCGGCGGAAATAATAGGGCGCCTCGGTGTGCAGGATCGGCGCGCGCGGCAAATCGAAGGCGTTGTGGAACAGCTCAAGGCCGGTCAGCGATCCGGTCATCACGCCCGAGCCGTGATAGCCGCGCCAGCGCGAAATGATCTTCTTCTTCTCCGGGCGGCCGAGAACGTTGTTGTAGTACCAGATCAGCTTGATGTTGGTTTCGTTGGCGTCCGAACCGGAGAGGCCGAAATAGACCCTCGACATGCCTTTCGGCGCGCGGTCGATGATCATCTTGGCCAGCGTGATAGAGGCCTCGGTGCCGTGCCCGACATAGGCGTGGTAATAAGCGAGGTTCTTGGCCTGGGCGGCGATGGCGTCGGCGATCTTCTGGCGGCCGTAGCCGACATTGACGCAGTAGAGGCCAGCGAAGGCATCGATGCTCTTCCTGCCATTGTTGTCCCAGACGGTGACGCCTTCGCCGCCGGCCATGATGCGGGTCGGGCTCTCGCCGCGCGCATGCGTGCCCATATGGGTCGAGGGATGAAAGAAGTGATCGCGGTCCCAGGCGTTGAGTTCGTTGGACTGGTCGAGCATCTTTTTGACTCCTTGAAAGAGAATTCCGGCGCGGCCTAAGCCACATCCAGGCAGAGATATTTGAGATCCGTGAAAGCCTCCAGCCCATGGCGCGAGCCTTCGCGGCCGATGCCGGACTGCTTGACCCCGCCAAACGGGATCGGCGCGCCCGTGATCTTGACGCGGTTGATCGCGACCATGCCGTATTCCAGCGCGCGGCCCAGGCGCTGCTGACGGGCGCCGTTCTCGGTCACAACATAGGCGACGAGGCCGTACTCCGTGGCGTTGGCGCGGGCGATCACCTCGTCTTCGCCGTCGAAGGGCGTGACGGCAGCGACCGGACCGAAGGTCTCCTCGCGCATGATCAAAGCCTCGTCGGGCACGTCGGCCAGCAGCGTCGGCTGGTAGAAGAGGGGGCCCGCCGGATGGCGCTTGCCGCCGGCAAGGCAGCGGGCGCCCTGGGCGAGGGCGTCGGCGACCTGTTCCTCGACCTTCTTGACGGCGCGCTCATGCATCAGCGGCCCGATGTCGGTTTCGTCGGCAAGGCCGTTGCCGGTCCGCAGTGCCTCGATGCGCGCGGCGAAGGCCGCGCAGAAACGGTCATAGATCGGGCGCTGGACATAGATGCGGTTGGCGGCAAGGCAGTCCTGGCCCGAGGTGGCGAATTTGGCGTCGACGGCGATGCGCACGGCCTTGTCGACATCGGCGTCGGCAAAGACGATCAGCGGCGCGTGGCCGCCAAGCTCCATCACCAGCCGCTTCATCGTCGGCGCGCTCTGCGCGGCGATCAGCCGGCCGATCTCGGTCGAGCCGGTGAAGCTCATGGCACGGACGCGCGGGTCTTCGCACATGCGCCCGACGATCGTCGAAGCATTGCCGGTGAGGACATTGAAGACGCCGGCAGGCAGGCCGGCGCGCTCGCCGAGTTCCGCCAGTGCCAGCGCCGACAGCGGCGTCTCCGAAGAGGGATGCGCGACGATGGTGCAGCCGGCGGCGAGGGCGGCGGCCGCCTTGCGGGTCAGCATGGCCGCAGGGAAATTCCACGGCGTGATGACACCGACGACGCCGAGCGGTTCGCGCCGCACCATCATTTCAGCGCCCGGCAAATGGCTGCTGACGCTCTCGGCGTTGAGCCGCTTGGCTTCTTCGGCATACCACTCGACGAAGGAGGCGGCATAATCGATCTCGCCGAGCGACTCCTTGAATGGCTTGCCCTGTTCGAGTGTCATCAGCAGAGCCAGATCATCCTTGGCGGCGATGATCAACTCGAACCATTTTCGCAGAACCTTGGAACGCTCCTGCGGCAGCAGCGACCGCCAGGCCCGAAAGGCACGCGCAGCGGCATCGATCGCCTTTGTCGTTTGGCGCGCATCCAACGCGGCGACGAAGGCGACGGTGGTGCCGGTCGCCGGATCGGTGACTTCAAAACTCTCGGCCGCGTCGCTCGCCGTCCAGTGGCCGTCGACATAGGCAAGCTCGCGAAGCAGCCGGCGGTCGGCGAGGCGATCGAGCGCTTCATGGCGATGCGAGCGGGCGAAATGCGCGGACATGGTCGAAGCCTCCCGGTTCGGACTGATACGGGAAGACTATCCGCGATGCGCAGATAGAGAGGCTGTTTGGACATCCGTTGATAGAGAATCTCTCTCTGTTGCGCCGACGAGGCAGGCGATCTCTCCGGCGTTAGGTCGACGCCGGCAACAGGTCGACAATCGGCAGCGCAATGTCGTCCTTCACCGTCTTGATGACGATGTAGGTGAAGTAGCGGTCGATGCCGATCTCGCGGTCGAGCAAGGCATCGACCAGCCGCTGATAGGCGTCGATGTCGCGCGCCATCACCTTCAGCACATAATCGACGCCGCCGCCCACCGACCAGCAGGCGACGATCTCGGGAATGTCACGGATGACTCGCTCGAAGCGGTCGAAATCGGCCTGGCGGTGGCTGGCCAGCGTCACTTCCATCAGCACGGTGGCGACCGGCGCCACCACGCGCATGGCGATCCGGGCGTGGTAACCCGAGACGATGCCGGCCTTTTCCAGCTTGCGCAGCCGCATCCAGCATGGCGTCGGCGAGAGCCCGACCTGCTCGGCCAGCGCCAGCTTGGTGATGCGTCCGTCACGCTGGATGGCGTCGAGGATTTTGAGGTCGATCGCGTCGAGTTTTGCAGCCGTCATCACAGTCCACTTTTCGTCCACGGCACCATGACGGTGCATTATTTCGATTGTCAATTGCACTGATTTCGATCTCTAATAAGTCATGACATTGTGGCAACCCGATCCCGCGCTCATCAGGCGGCCAGCCTACCAGTCGCTTGCCGACCAGTTCGCGCGTGCCATCCATGACGGACGGCTGGCGAATGGCGCGCGCCTGCCGACCCATCGCCGGCTGGCCGACGATTTGAAGCTGTCGGTACAGACGGTGAGCCGCGCCTATGAGGAATTGATCCGGCGCGGCCTGATTTCGGGCGAGATCGGCCGCGGCAGCTTTGTCCAGACGCAGCGCCGCGAGCCGGAGCCGCCCTATCTGCCCGAGCGCCTCGGCGAGGTCATCGATCTCTCGATCCTGAAGCCGGTCTGCGAGCCGATGCATCGGGAACGGATGAAGCAGGCACTGGGATGGCTGGCCGAACACCTGCCCTCAAGTTCGGCACTGTCCTTCCGGCCCAACATGGTGTTCCCGCGCCATCGCGCTGTCGCCGTCGAATGGCTGAAACTGTGCGGGCTCGAGGCCTCCGCGCAGAATATCAGCCTGACCAACGGCGCTACCGCCGGCATGACAGTGGCGCTGATGAGCGTCGCGCCGCCGGGATCGACCGTCGCGACCGAGGCGATCGGCCATCACACGCTGGTGCCGCTCGCGCGCTATCTCGGCTTCAACCTCGAAGGCCTGCCGATCGACGGCAATGGCCTCATCCCGGAGGCGCTGGACGAGGCCTGCCGGCTTTCCGACATCCGCGCTGTGTTCGTGCAGCCTTCGGTGATCAACCCGACCGCGACACTGATGGATTCGGGACGTCGGGCTGAGATCGCGGCGGTGGCGCGCAAGCACGACATCGCCATCATCGAGAACGATGTGCTGGGTCCGCTGGTCGAGGACCGGCCGCCGCCGGTCGCTGCTTACGCGCCGGAGCGCACGCTCTACGTCACCTCCTTCACCAAGATCACCGTGCCCGGCCTGCGCATCGGCTATCTCGCCGCGCCCGATCGTTACGTTGCCGCCGTCGCCAACCGGCATCTGGTCTCTAACTGGATGGCAACGCCGCTGGTGGCCGAGATCGCCACCAAATGGGTGGCCGACGGCACCGCGATGGAACTTGTCCGCTGGCAGCGCCAAGCGCTCCGGCACAGGATGGACATTGCCGCGGAGGTCCTTGCAGGGGTCGAGTATCGTTCGCATCGCGATGGCCTGCATCTGTGGCTGCAATTGCCTGGCGACCGGGCCGAGGAGAGTTTTGTCGCCCAGGCCCGGCTGCAGGGCGTGGCGATCGCGCCGGGCGCCTCCTTCCGCATTTCCGACGCCCCCTGGCATCCGGCGGTGCGCATTTCGCTGGGTTCGACCACCGAGGGGGAACTGCGCGCCGGTCTCGGCGTTGTCACCAAGCTCTTGCTTGGAGATCCGGAGCACCTGCTGCTCGCCATCTAGGGGTGCGTCGATATTCCGGTAATGCCGGCTTGCGAAGGTGGTCTCCTGCGCTTCCGGCTCCGTTCCGGTCTCAGAGGCCGCCATTGCTGGGTTGGGCCTGAGCCCGACTCTCGACGGGTCGCCCAGTTGGTCGAGAATTGTGCGCAATCGGAATAATTGTCATGATATTATTTTCCCAATTGACATGATTTGGCGCGTTCCGCATCGTTAGGGGCACAGGCTTCTCCAGCACGGGGAAATTCATTTGTCCGCACCCATCATCAAGGTCGATGCCATTTCGAAGAGCTTTGGTGCCTTCAAGGTGCTGGACGGCCTGTCGATGCAGGTCATGCCGCGCGAGAAGCTGGCGCTGATCGGCCCGTCGGGCTCAGGCAAGACGACGATCCTGCGTATCCTGATGACGCTGGAGCGCATCGACGGCGGCCACATCCAGATCGATGGTGATCAGCTTTACCATATGGAGCGCAACGGCCAGTTGTTGCCGGCCGACGAGCGGCATCTGGCAAAAATGCGCCAGAAGATCGGCATGGTCTTCCAGTTGTTCAACCTGTTTCCGCACAAGAGCGTCATCGACAATGTCACGCTGGCGCCGATGCTGACCAAGGGCACGCCGCGCGCCGCCGCCCAAAAACGCGCGATGGAACTGCTCGACATGGTCGGCATGGCCGACAAGGCCAAGGCGATGCCGGCGCAACTGTCCGGCGGCCAGAAGCAGCGTGTGGCGATTGCCAGGGCGCTCGCCTTGCAGCCGAAGATCATGCTGTTTGACGAGGTGACGTCGGCGCTCGACCCGGAACTGGTCGAGGAGGTGCTCAATGTCTTGTGGCGGCTCTGCGCCGAGACCGACATGACCATGCTGCTGGTCACCCATGAGATGGGTTTCGCCCACGACTTCGCCGACCGGGTGCTGTTCTTCGATCGCGGCAAGATCGTTGAAGAAGGCAAGCCCGACGAGATTTTCCGCCATCCCAAGCAGGAGCGCACGCAAGGCTTCCTGAAGAAGATCATCGCGGCCGGACACCGTGTCTGACCCCATGCGGGCGTGCAAATTGCCCACAAGCAAACCAAGAAGAGCAACAAGGAGTTGGGAACAATGAAGAAACTTGGCATTCTGGCCGGCGTCGCCGGCTTTGCAATTACGGCGGTGCTCGCGACCTCAAACGTGGGCTCGGCCGCGGACAAGAAGCTCGAACAGCTCAAGGCGCAGGGTTTCGCCCGCGTCGCCATCGCCAACGAACCGCCCTATACGGCGGTCGCCGCCGACGGCAAGGTTTCGGGCGCGGCGCCCGACGTGGCGCGCGAGATTTTCAAGCGTCTCGGGGTGGCCGATATCGTCGCTTCGATCTCTGAGTATGGCGCGATGATCCCCGGTCTGCAGGCCGGCCGCTTCGACGTCGTCACCGCCGGTCTGTTCATGAAGCCGGAGCGTTGCGCGGCGGTCGCCTATTCCGAGCCGGTTCTGTGCGACGCCGAGGCGATGCTGGTGAAGAAGGGCAATCCCAAGCACTTCAAGAGCTACGAGGACGTCGCCAAGGACACTGCCGCCACGATCGGCGCGCCGGGCGGCGGCACCGAGGAGAAGCTGGCGCTCAACGCCGGCGTGCCGCGTGAACGTGTCATCGTCGTGCCGGATGGCCAGAGCGGCCTGAAGATGGTGCAGGACGGCCGCATCGACGCCTATTCGCTGCCGGTCCTGTCGATCAATGATCTGATGAAGAAAGCCAACGATCCGAGCCTCGAAGTCATCGCGCCGGTGCAGGGCGCCCCGGTCTATTGCGACGGCGCCGCCTTCAAGAAGGGCGATGAGGCGCTGCGTGACGCCTACGACGTCGAACTGGCCAAGATGAAGAAGTCGGGCGAGTTCGCCAAGATCATCGAGCCCTACGGCTTCTCGGCGGCTGCCGCAATGTCGACGACGCGCGAAAAGCTCTGCTCGGCGAAGTAGAGCGCTCTTCTTCCTTCTCCCCGTTCAACGGGGAGAAGGTGTCACGAAGTGACGGATGAGGGGCGGCGCTAGGTTTGGAGAAGCTAGCGCTGCCCCTCATCTGCCTGCCGGCATCTTCTCCCCGTTGAACGGGGAGAAGGAACTCGAATCGCAAACGTTGGAACCTCTAATCGAATGACCCAATGGTCCGGCTATTTCGGCCTGATATTGCAGGGAGCGCTTGTCACCATCGAGCTGACGCTGATGGGGTCGGTGCTTGCCCTGGTCATGGCCTTTGTTGCCGGGATGGGGCGGCTGTCGCGCTTCTTTCTGCTGCGCGCGCTCGCCACCGCCTATATCGAATTCTTCCGCGGCACCTCGATCTTCGTGCAGCTGTTCTTCGCCTATTTCGTGCTGCCGCTATTGGGCCTGGAACTGACCCCGCTGCAGGCCGGCGTGCTGGCGCTGGGCCTGAATGTCGGCGCCTACGCCGCCGAAGTGGTGCGCGGCGCCGTGCAGTCGATCGGCCGCGAACAGCACGAGGCCTGCATCGCGCTCAACCTTGGCCGCTGGCAAGGCCTGCGCCATGTCATCCTGCCGCAGGCGTTTCTGGTGATGCTGCCGACCTTCGGCAACAACGCCATCGAACTGCTCAAGGCCACATCCGTCGTCTCACTGATCTCGCTCGCCGACCTCACATTCCAGGCGCAGGTGGTGCGAGCCCAGACCGGTAACACCATGGTGCCGTTCACCACCATCCTCATTCTCTATTTCATCCTTGCGCTGCTCATTTCGTGGGGTGTGCGCTCGCTGGAGCGCCACCTGGCGCGCGGCCTCGACGGGGTGCGCGTCTGATGACCGGAACTCGCTGATGGATTGGGATTGGGATTTTGTCCGGCAGATCCTGCCGACGCTGATCCAGGGGGTGAAGATCACCATCCTGGCGACGCTGCTCGGCTCGGTACTGGCGGCGATCGTCGGTCTGGGCATCGCGCTGGCGCGCCGCTCGCCCAACAAGGCGGTATCGCGCTCCGTCGGTTGGGCGGCCGAATTCGTCCGTGGCACGCCGCTGCTGGTGCAGCTCTATTTCATCTTCTACGTGCTGCCAGACGTCGGTATTCTTCTGCCGCCGTTGGTCGCCGGTGTCATCGGGCTCGGGCTGCACTACGGCACCTATACGGCGGAGGTCTATCGCGCCGGCATCGACAATGTGCCGCGCGGCCAGTGGGAGGCAGCCAAGGCGTGCAACCTCAGCGCCAGGCAGACCTGGTCCCACATCATTATCCCGCAAGCCATTCCGCCGATGATCCCGGCGCTGGCCAACTATTTCATCGCCATGTTCAAGGAGACGCCGCTGCTGTCGGCAATCACCGTGCTAGAACTGATGAACCAGGCCAAAAGCGTCGCCAACACCTATTATCGCTACCTGGAGCCGATCACGTTGGTGGGCGCCTTCTTCCTCGCCATCAGCCTCTGTTCTGTCGTGCTGTTGCGCTGGCTGGAACGCCGTTACGGCAAGATCGAGAGATAACGTATGAAGCCCTTGCCCGAGATCAAGGTCCACCCCGACCGGCCGGCGCTCGATGACCGCCCGCTGGCGAAGCGTGTCGGCCTGATCATCCTGGCCACCGACCACACGACCGAGCCGGACTTTCGCCGCATGGTGGCGAGCGAACGGATCGGCGTCTATGTCGCGCGCATTCCCTATGCCAATCCGACGACGCCTCGGAACCTTCGCAAGATGCAGCCGGCGCTGACGGCGGGCGCGGCCTTGATCCTGCCCGACGAGCCGCTCGACGCCATCTGCTACTCCTGCACTTCGGCATCGGTGGTGATCGGCGATGCCGAGATCGAGGCGGCGATCCAGGCGGCCAAGCCCGGCATTCCCGTCGTAACCCCGCCCATGGCCGGCGTGCGCGGGCTGAACGCCTTCGGCGTGCGCCGGATCAGCATTCTCACCCCCTACACGGTTGAAACTTCCAGGCCGATGGCAACCTATTTCGCCGAACGCGGTTTCGATATCGCCAGCTTCACCTGCCTGGGTTTCGAGGATGACCGCGAGATGGCACGCATTCCGCCGGCAGCCCTTGTCGACCTCGCGCGCCAGGCGACCCATCCACAGGCCGAAGCCTTGTTTGTGTCCTGCACGGCGCTGCGGAGCGCGCTCGCGGTCGCCAGTATGGAAGAGGCGATCGGCCGTCCAGTGGTGACCAGCAACCAGGCGACGGCATGGAATTGTTTACGGTTGTGCGGGGACGAGACGCCACATCCGGAGTTCGGCCGTCTGATGACGTTGTCGCTGGGACGGTAAGATTATGTTCTGCGTGCAAGAGCGTCTCCCTCTGACCTGCTGGCCACCTCCCCCTCAAGGGGGGAGATTCCCTGCCGCTGCGCTTTGGCTGCTTGTGGATGCTATAGAAACGGCGGTGCCGCATGAGCTGCCGATCTCCCCCCTTGAGGGGGAGATGGCCGGCAGGCCAGAGGGGGTCGCCCGATGACGCGCGCCATCGACCTTTCGGACATCCGAGCCGCCCGCGAACGTATCGCCGGCAAGATCGAACGAACGCCAACCGTGCTGTCCGAAGCTCTGTCGGAACGGTTGGGTATTCCCGTTCACCTCAAGCTCGAACATCGCCAGATCACCGGCAGCTTCAAACTGCGTGGCGCCTCGAACGCTGTCGCTTCGCTGAGCGCGCGGGAGAAGGCAGGTGGCGTGGTCGCGGCCTCGACCGGCAACCACGGCAGGGCCCTTGCCCATGCGGCGAAACTCGAGGGCCTGCGCGCGGTGATCTGCATGTCGCGGCTGGTGCCTCAGAACAAGCTTGATGCCATCCGCCGGCTCGGGGCCGAGATCCGTATCGTCGGCAACAGCCAGGACGACGCGCAGCAGGAGGTCGAGCGGCTGGTGGCGGAGGAGGGGCTCGTCATGCTGCCGCCCTTCGACCATCCAGCCATCATTGCCGGCCAGGGCACGCTCGGACTGGAGATGATCGAGCAGGTTCCCGACGCAGCGCAGGTGCTGGTGCAACTGTCGGGCGGTGGGCTCGCCTCGGGCGTAGCGGCGGCGATCAAGGGCGTCAGCCCCGGGACCAGGGTCGTCGGCGTGTCGATGGCGCGGGGTGCTGCGATGAAGGCGAGCCTCGATGCCGGCCGGCCCGTGCTGGTCGAGGAGTTGCCGACGCTGGCGGATTCGCTCGGCGGCGGCATCGGCCTCGACAACCAACTGACCTTCGCCATGTGCCGCGACCTGCTCGACGATGTCGTTCTGCTTTCCGAGGAGGAAATCGCCGCCGGCATCCGCCATGCCTATGAGCACGAGCGCGAGATCGTCGAGGGCGCCGGCGCCGTCGGCATCGCGGCACTGCTCGCCGGTAAGGTCAGGGCGAGCGGACCGGTGGTGGTTCTGCTTTCGGGGCGCAACATCGATATGGAACTGCACAAGAAGATCGTTTGCGGAGAGAAGCCCTCATTTGTGGAGCGCGCCGCATGAACCGGATGACAATCCTGACCGAAACGGAACTGCGTAAGATCGTGACGCTCGATCTTGATGCCGTCGCCTGCGTCGAGAATGCTTTTCGCGCGCTAGCCACTCTGCCGGTGGCGATGCCGCCGATCCTGCGGCTCGACATCCCTGAACATCACGGCGAGGTCGATGTGAAGACCGCCTATGTGCCTGGCGTCGACGGCTTCGCCGTCAAGATCAGCCCCGGCTTCTTCGACAATCCAAAACTCGGCCTGCCCAGCGTCAACGGCATGATGGTGCTCTTGTCGGCCAGGACCGGTCTGGTCGAGGCGCTGCTGCTCGACAATGGCTATCTCACCGATATCCGCACCGCCGCCGCGGGCGCGGTCGCGGCCAAGCATCTATCGCGGCCGGATTCGTCCGTCGCCGCGATCTTCGGCGCCGGCGTGCAAGCCGGATTGCAGCTCGAAGCGCTCCGCCTCGTGCGGCCAATCACAGAGGCACGCATCTGGGCCCGCGATGCCGCCAAGGCTGAGCTGACTGCGGGCGCCCTGCGTGAGAAGCTCGGCATCGCCGTTCGCGCCGAACCCAGTGCCGCGGAGGCCGTAGTTGGGGCCGACATCATCGTCACCACGACGCCGTCGACCGAGCCTCTGATCAAGGCCGGCTTCATCTCTGCCGGCCAGCACATCACCGCCATGGGCTCGGACGCCGAACACAAGAACGAGATCGCCCCTGCGATCCTGCGCATGGCTGATCTCTATGTCGCCGACAGTGCTCGCCAGACACGGCGGCTGGGCGAACTGCATCATGCCATCGCCGCAGGAATCATGGCCGCCGAGGACGAGGTGGCCGAATTGGGCCAGATCATCGCTGGCGAGAGACACGGACGGCGCTCGGCCAGCGACATCACCATTGCCGATCTCACCGGCACCGGCGTGCAGGATACGGCGATTGCCACGCTCGCCCGCGACCGGGCGCTGGCCGCGAAATCCGGAACCATTTTTGAAAGCTGATGCCGGCCAAAGCGTGATCCGGAAAAGTGGGAACCGGCTTTCACGTGCAAAGAAGAACCAGACGACGAGCCGGATTCAGCGAAGTTGAACAGGCTCCAGCCCAACAAACGAGGACCCAAAAAAATGCAGCCAAACCTGAAATTTTCGCGCGGCGAATATGCGGATCGCCTCGCCAAGACGCGCAAAGCCATGGAAGCCAAGGGTGTCGATCTCCTGATCGTCAGCGATCCCTCCAACATGGCCTGGCTGACCGGTTACGACGGCTGGTCGTTCTACGTGCACCAGGCGGTCATCGTGCCGCCATCGGGCGAGCCGGTCTGGTACGGCCGTGGCCAGGACGCCAATGGCGCCAAGCGCACCGCCTATCTCGCGCATGACAACATCGTCGGCTATGCCGACCACTATGTGCAGTCGACCGAGCGCCACCCCATGGACTTCCTGTCCAGCGTGCTGACCGATCGCGGCTGGGGCAAGCTGACCATCGGCGTCGAGATGGACAATTACTGGTTCTCCGCCGCTGCGTTCGCCGCCTTGCAGAAGCATCTGCCCAACGCCCGCTTCGTTGATGCCACGGCCCTGGTCAACTGGCAGCGCGCGCTGAAGAGCCCGACCGAGATCGACTACATGCGCAAGGCCGCCCGCATCGTCGAGGCGATGCATCAGCGCATCGTCGACAGGATTGAAGTCGGCATGCGCAAATGTGATCTCGTCGCCGAGATCTACGATGCCGGCACGCGCGGCGTCGACGGCATCGGCGGCGACTATCCGGCGATCGTGCCGCTGCTGCCGTCGGGCGTCGATGCTTCGGCGCCGCATTTGACCTGGGATGACCAGCCGATGAAGTCGGGCGAGGGCACCTTCTTCGAGATTGCTGGCTGCTACAACAGGTACCACTGTCCGCTGTCGCGCACCGTCTTCCTCGGCAAGCCGACGCAGGAATTCCTCGA
Source organism: Mesorhizobium sp. B2-4-17 (assembly GCF_006441275.1). Taxonomy (NCBI): domain Bacteria; kingdom Pseudomonadati; phylum Pseudomonadota; class Alphaproteobacteria; order Hyphomicrobiales; family Phyllobacteriaceae; genus Mesorhizobium; species Mesorhizobium sp. B2-4-17. Next base: position 41,698 of record NZ_VFUX01000022.1, read on the forward strand.
TGCCGAGAAGGCGACGCTTGAAGGCATGAATGCGGGGTTGGCGGCGGCAAAACCCGGCAACACATGCGAGGACATCGCCAATGCCTTCTTCGCCGTCTTGAAGAAGTACGGCATCGTCAAGGACAACCGCACCGGCTACTCCATCGGTCTGTCCTACCCGCCGGATTGGGGCGAGCGCACGATGAGCTTGCGCCCCGGCGACCGCACCGAGCTCAAGCCGGGCATGACCTTCCATTTCATGACCGGCCTGTGGCTGGAGACGATGGGTCTTGAGATCACCGAATCCATCCTGATCACCGAAACGGGTGTGGAATGCCTGGCCAATGTGCCGCGCAAGCTGGTGGTGAAGAATTGAACCCGATGTCCAGCCTCCGTCCGTCGCCTATCGCGCCGACCGTCGATTTCGATCGTGACGGCGTCCAGCATGGTTTCCTGCGCCTGCCCTACAGCCGCGACGATTCGGCCTGGGGCTCGGTGATGATCCCGATCTGCGTCATCCGCAACGGCAAGGGACCGGCGGCGCTGCTGACCGGTGGCAACCATGGCGACGAGTATGAGGGCCCGCTGGCGCTCTACGGACTCGCCCGCACACTCGACCCCAAGGACGTCTCCGGCACGGTGATCATCGTGCCGGCGATGAACTATCCGGCCTTTCGTGCCGGCACGCGCACGTCGCCGATCGACAAGGGCAACATGAACCGCAGCTTTCCCGGCCGGCCCGATGGCACGGTGACCGAGAAGATCGCAGACTATTTCCAACGCGAGTTGCTCCCCCGCGCCGACATCGTCTTCGATTTTCATTCCGGCGGCAGGACCTTGGATTTCGTGCCTTTCTGCGCCGCGCACACGCTGCCGGACAAGGTGCAGGAAGAAAAGGCCTTCGCCGCGGTCGAAGCCTTCTCGGCACCTTTCTCGATGCGCATGACCGAGATCGATGCGGTCGGCATGTACGACACCGCGGCCGAGGACATGGGCAAGGTCTTCGTCACCACCGAACTTGGCGGCGGGGGGACATCGCGTGCCGAAACCGTGCGCATCGCGCGGCGTGGCATCCTCAATGTGCTTCGCCATGCAGGCATTGTTGATGGCGCGGTGGAGAAGACCAGAACACAGTGGCTCGACATGCCCTCGGGCGATTGCTTCGCCTTCGCCGAGGACGACGGCATGATCGAAACCATGGTTGATCTCGGCGAACCCGTCGAGGAAGGCGCGGTGCTGGCACGCATCCATTCCGTTGGCCGCACCGGCATTGCCCCACAGGAAATCCGGGCAAAAATGTCTGGCCTGCTGGCGGCGCGGCATTTTCCCGGGCTGGTCAAAGCGGGTGACTGCGCCGCGGTGATGGCCGTGAAGGTAGGCTGAGCACGAGCGCCTGTGTGCTCGGCTCTGGCCCGAGCGGAGCGAGCCCGATGCGACCGGCTCGCAAATGGAGCATCGCGAACTGCTGGCCGCCTGCCGCGAGCGCGACGGCAGGAAAGCCGCGAGCGTTCTGCGGCAGTATCTGCGCGAAGGGAGCGAGACGCTCGTCAACGCGATAGAGGGCGGTGGCTTGTCGCGAAAACCCTAACCTCGACTGACAAATAGAGTGCCGATCGATACCGGCCACGTCGGGCGCGGTTGCGTCTATGCGAGTTCACTGCCACATATTGCAACGTCAATGCTCGACAAGAGGATCGCCATGTCTCCCGTCAGCCGCCTGCCGGTGCGCGCCCTTGCCCCGCGCCGCCATGACGAAATCCTGCGGCGGCTGAGCGCCCAAGGCTCCGTCAGTGTCGCCGAACTGGCCGGGTTCTTCGAGGTCTCGCGCGAAACCATCCGCCGCGATCTGAAGCTGCTTTCGGAGCAGGGCAGGCTCGGCATCGTGCATGGCGGTGCCGCCCGCTTCGAACCGAGCGAACCGGCGATGAGCCTGCGCAGCCAGGAAAATGCCCATGGCAAGGCGGCGATCGGCAGGGCCGCCGCCGGTCTGGTCAAGGATGGCATGGTGGTCTTTCTCGATTCCGGCACCACCACCTTGGCCGTCGCGCATGCCATGACCGAACTGCGCGATCTCACCATCTGCACGGCAAGCCTGAAGATAGCGCTGCATCTGTGCCATGTGCCGGGCATGCGCGTGCATATGCTGGGCGGCGAGATCGATCCGGGCGAGGAGGCGGCTTCCGGCATCGACACGCTTGATGCAATGGCCCGCTTTCGCGTCGACATCGCCTTTCTCGGTGGTGGTGCCCTGTCGCCGGAAGGCGACGTGACGGACTTCACCCGTGCCGGCGCCGAGCAGCGCGGCCGTATGATCGCGCTCGCCGGCAAGGCCTATTTCGTGCTCGACAGCAGCAAGTTCGGCAAGCTGACACCGCTCAGGATTCCGAATTTCGAACGGGCCGCCGGCGTGATCGTCGACGCCAATCCCGAACCAGCGCTTGCGGAAGCGCTTTCGCAAAAGGGGCCAGAACTCATCGTTGCTTGATGTGATAATTTGTGAGATTTTGAGTTGATATTTGGCATTGCTATGTTAGTATCCCGGCCATCCCTCCAATGGCGGAACGCTCATGGCAAATGAATTTCCCATCCACGCTCGCGTTGTCATCGTCGGCGGCGGCATCATTGGCTGCTCGGTCGCCTATCATCTGACAAAACTCGGCTGGACCGATGTTGTCCTGCTCGAGCAGGGACAACTCAGCGGCGGCACCACCTGGCATGCCGCCGGTCTTGTCGGTCAGTTGCGCAGCCACTCCAACATGACGAGCCTGATCAGATACTCCACCCAGCTTTACAGCGAACTGGAGGCTGAGACCGGTCTCGCCACCGGCTGGAAGAACTGCGGTTCGCTGTCGGTTGCGCGTACCGCGGATCGCATGACGGTGCTGAAGCGCACGGCAGCGTCGGCGCGTGCTCAGGGCGTGGAGATCAACGTCATCTCGCCCAGCGAGGCCGGCGATCTGTGGCCTGTCATGGCGATTGACGATCTGGTCGGTGCCGTCTGGCTGCCAGGCGACGGCAAGGCCAATCCGACTGATCTGACGCAGTCGCTGGCCAAGGGTGCGCGCAACCGCGGCGCGAAAATCCTCGAGCGGGTCAAGGTCTCAGGCATCAGCGTCAGGAACGGCATCGCCTGCGGTGTCGAAACTGACCACGGCAGCATCGCCGCCGAGATCGTCGTCAACTGCGCCGGCCAGTGGGCGCGCAAGGTCGGACTGATGTGCGGCGTCTCGGTACCGCTGCATTCGGCCGAGCACATGTATATCGTCACCGGCAGGATCGAGGGTGTGCATCCTGACCTGCCTGTCATGCGCGATCCCGACGGCTTCATCTATTTCAAGGAAGAGGTCGGCGGCCTGATCATGGGAGGCTTCGAGCCGCATGCCAAGCCCTGGGGCATGAACGGCATCCCCGAAAATTTCGAATTCGCGCTGCTGCCCGACGATTGGGACCAGTTCGAGATCCTGATGGAAAACGCGCTGGTCCGCGTGCCGCAGCTGGCGCATGCCGAGGTCAAGAAATTCTACAACGGTCCCGAAAGCTTCACGCCGGACAACAATTTCATCCTTGGCGAGGCGCCGGAACTGAAGAATTTCTATGTCGGCGCTGGATTCAATTCGATGGGCATCGCCAGCGCCGGCGGCGCCGGCAGGGCGCTGGCCGAATGGATCGTCAACAGTGCGCCCACCATGGATCTGTGGCCGGTCGATATCAGGCGCTTCGCTTCCTTCAACAACAACCCGCGCTGGCTGCATGACCGGGTCAAGGAGACACTCGGCCTGCACTACGCTATGCCATGGCCGAACCGTGAACTCGACACCGCGCGGCCCTTCCGACGCTCGCCGCTCTATGACCGGCTGACCGCCAGGGGCGCCTGCTTCGGCTCAAAGATGGGCTGGGAGCGCGCCAACTGGTTCGCTGCTCCAGGAGAGAAGGCCGAGAACGATTACGCCTTCGGCCGCCAGAATTGGCATGAGGCGGTCCGCCGCGAGATGAAGGCGACACGCGAGGCCGTCGCCATCTTCGACCAGACGTCTTTCGCAAAACTGCTTGTCCAGGGCCGCGACGCTTGCGCCGTGCTGAACCGGATCTGCGCCGGCAATGTCGATGTACCTATAGGTACGTCGGTCTACACGGGCTTGCTCAACGCGCGTGGCGGCTATGAAAGCGACCTCACCGTGATGCGGCTGGATGCGGAGAAGTTCCTCATCGTCACAGGATCCGCGCAAGCGGTCCACGACGCTGACTGGATCGTCAGGAACATTCCGGCCGACGCCCATGCGATCCTGACCGACGTCACCTCGGCCTATGCCGTGCTGGCCGTGATGGGACCACACTCGCGCGATCTTCTCGGCAAACTGTCCTCGGCCGATCTCTCCAACGCGAGCTTTCCCTTCGCCGCCATCCGCGAGATCGATATCGGCCATGCCACCGCCCATGCCAACCGCATGACCTATGTCGGTGAACTCGGCTGGGAATTGATCGTGCCGACAGAATTCGCCGTTGGCGTCTACGAGGCGCTGCATGAGGCAGGGGGTGAATTCGGCTTGGCTGACGCCGGCTACTACGCGCTCGATGCCTTGCGCATCGAAAAGGGTTTTCGCGCCTGGGGCAGGGAATTGACGCCGGATATCAACCCTTGGCAGGCCGGGCTTGGCTTTGCCGTCGCTATCGACAAGCCGGGCGGCTTCATCGGCCGCGACGCGCTGGTCGAGGCAAGGTCTGCGGCGGCACCGGCCAAGCGCATCGTGCTGTTCACGCTCGACGATGCCGAGCCGATGCTGTGGGGCGGTGAGCTGATCCTGCGTGACGGCAAGCCGGTCGGCGAGGTTCGCTCGGCGGCCTATGGCCACACGCTGGGCCGCTCGGTCGCGCTCGGGCTGGTCGAAAACGAAACCGGCGTCGACGCCCAATTCCTCAGCGGTGGCCGTTTCGAAATCGACCTCGCTGGCGTTCGCCATACGGCAACGGCGCACCTGCGCAGCCCCTACGATCCGAAATCAGAGCGGGTGAAGGCGGATAGGGTTGAGGTTCGCGCCGCCGCTTAATCCGCCGACATCGAGCGCGCCATGTCGAGAAAGGCGCGCACCAGCTTGCCGCCGCTGCGCTCGCGCAGGCAGATCAGCGCTTCGTCCATCAAGGTTTCGGGAGCGTCGATGGTGATCGGGACGAGCCGCGAATCCTGGCCGAATTCGGCCGCCGAGACAAAGCCGATGCCGGCGCCCGAGGCGACGATCTCGCGGACGGCCTCGCGGCCCTCGGCCTCGATCACCGGCCTCAGTTCGACCTTCGAGGCAGCAGCGAGGTCTTCGAGCTTCTGGCGGGTCTTCGAGCCGCGCTCGCGCATGACCAGCGATTCCTGCGCGAGCTGCTTGAGGGTCAGCGATTTCTTGCCGGACAGCGGGTGGTCGATGGAGGTGAAGGCGATGATCGGCGTCGAGTTGAGCTTCAGCACTTCGAAGTCTCGCCCGGCCGGCACCTCGCCCAGCACGCCGATGTCGGCATCATAGCTGTAGAGGCTGCTGATGACCGTCTCGGTGTTGCCGGCGCGCACCGACACCTGGACGCCGGGATAACGGGCCCGGAAGCTGCCGAGGATATGAAGCAGGTGATGTGCGGCGTCCGCGACGATGCGCAGCGTGCCGGAACGCAGCGCGCGCGATTCGGTGAGCAGTTCCAGTGCCTGCTGTTCGGTGTCGAACATGCGGTGGGTTATCTCGAGCAGCTTCTGGCCCGAATGGGTCAGCGTGACCTGCTTCTTGTTCCGATTGAACAGCAGGACATCATATTCTTCCTCGAGCTTGCGCACCTGGTCGGAAATGGCCGGCTGGGTCAGGAACAGCGCTTCGGCCGCTCGCGAAAAGCCGCCCGAGATCGCCACTTGATGAAAGGCCCGCAACTGGACGTAGCGCATCTTTTCCGCCGTTCGAGGTCAGGAAGAGTGGATATCTTACCATAAGCCAGATTAACTAAAAGATAGAAATGAACGATTTGACTTATGTTCGGTCAAACTTAGCCTGAGTAAAGGTCGACGTCTCTGCCGGCCACGGACATTCCGGAGGCGTAGCCATGCAATTTTCCCTCATCCTGCTGCATCTGGCGGGTGCCGTCATGCTGCTGCTCTGGGCCGTGCGCATGGTGCGCACCGGCGTCGAGCGGGCCTGCGGGCCTGCATTGCGCGATGCACTGAGACAGGCTCGCGGTGCGCGGATCAAATCGGCGGGGGTCGGCACCGTGCTTGCCGTCCTGCTGCAAAGTTCCACGGCCGTCGCCATGCTGGCAGCTGGCTTTGCCGCAAGCGGTATGGTTTCGGTTTCGGCCGGGCTGGCAATCCTGCTTGGCGCCGATCTTGGCTCCGCCTTGGTCGTGCAGGTGCTCTCGTTCGACTTGAGCTGGCTCGTACCCGCGCTGATCCTGATCGGCGGCGCGATGTTCCTGAAGTTCGAGGCGCGCGGCATCAAGCAAGGTGGGCGCATCCTGATGGGCATAGCGTTCGTTCTGTTGTCGCTGCACATGATCGGCGAGGCGACCGCGCCGATGCGCCAGAGCACGCTGCTGCCCTTGGTGATTTCCTATTTGCGCGCGGACTATTTCACGGCCTTTGCCGCCGCCGCCCTGTTCACGTGGCTGATCCATTCCAGCGTGGCGGCGATCCTGCTGTTCGTCACGCTCGCCGCGCAAGGCGTCTTGCCTGTCGAGGTCGGTCTGTTCTTCATCCTCGGCGCCAATTGCGGCGGTGCGCTGATCGCGGTGTGGCTGACGCGCGGCGAGCCCGTCGAGGCGCGCCGCATCCCCCTTGGCAATCTGATCTTCCGCGGCACGGCCGCGCTCGCCGCCCTGTTCGCCCTTCAGGAAATGGCGTTCCCGACACATCTTTTCGGTGCGACAGAAGGCCGGCAACTGGTCAACCTGCATCTCGCCTTCAATCTGGCTCTGGTCATCTGCTGCCTGCCCTTCGCTGGCCTGGTGGAAAGGCTGGTGACCTTGCTGGTCGCCGACAAGCCGCCGGCAAAGGACAGTACTGATCTGATGTCGCGTCGCGCCAGCGCGCTCGATCGCAGCGTCATGCGGACACCCCGTCTTGCGCTGGCCAGCGCGACCCGCGAGTTGCTGCGCATGGGTGAAGTCGTCGAGGTGATGCTGGGTCCGGTGATGGATTTCTTCGACGCCGGCACTGCCGATCAGATCCGTCAGGCGCGCAAGCTCGATGACGAGGTCAACCGCGCCCACACCGACATCAAGCTCTACATTGCCGAGGTCAACCGCGGCAGCATGACCGCGGCCGAGGCCCGCCGCGGCATCGAACTCACCGATTTCGCCATCAATCTCGAACGGGCCGGCGATATCGTCGCCAAGAACCTGCTCGTGCTTGCCGGGGAATTGCGGGACAAGAATCTGCGCTTTTCACGCGACGGCTGGGGCGAACTGGGCGGGCTTCACAGCCGTGTCATGGCCAACATGCAGCTTGCGCTCAACGTGTTGGTATCGGGCGACCTCGATTCGGCGCGGCAACTCGTGGTCGAGAAGGAGCGTATGCGCAAGCTGGAACGCATGAGCCATGATCGTCACCTCAAGCGCCTGCAATCGGGAATGCCGCAGAGCATCGACACCAGCGACATTCATCTGGAGGCGGTCAGGGCGCTGAAGGAAATCAACTCGCTGATGGCGTCGGTCGCCTATCCCCTGCTGACGCAAAGCGGCGATCTGCTTGAAAGCCGGCTGGCCACGGGCGCCGCGGACGCAATGGCGCCCGTGCCGGCCTGACAGAGATGGCAATTCTACCATCGTGGAAATCGATACTTCGATACAAAATAACGATTTTACAAATATGTCATTCCGGCCGAGAGTAAGGCCGCATCAAAAAGCAGCGACCTGTCGGAGGACACCCATGCTCGCCGAGACGAAATTTGCCGCGGAGCCGCTGGCCATGCCGGCGCTGGGCGAGCCCTATCTCTTGACCCCGGGCCCGCTCACCACGGCCTATTCGGTCAAGCAGGCCATGCTGCGCGACTGGGGATCGTGGGACGGCGACTTCCGCGCCATGACATCAGACATGCGCCGCCGCCTGCTGGCGCTGACCGGTGACGCGAAAGGCGAATTCGATTGCGTGCCGATGCAGGGCAGCGGCTCCTTCTGCGTCGAGGCGATGCTGGGCTCGTTCGTGCCGAAAGATGGCAAGGTTCTGGTGCTGGCCAACGGCGCCTACGGCCTGCGCGCCGCGCAGACCATGCAGTATCTCGGTCGTGCCTATACGCTGATCGACAAGGGCGACTATCTGCCGCCGCGCGGCGACGAGGTAGCGGCAGCCCTTGAAGCCGACCCCGCCATCACGCATGTCATCGCCATCCATTGCGAAACCAGCTCGGGCATCCTCAATCCGGTCGCCGAGATTGCCGAGGCCGTCCAAGCCAAGGGCCGCAAGCTGCTGGTCGATTCCATGAGTGCCTTCGGCGCGGTCGCGCTCGACGTCAACGAGATCCGCTACGAGGCGATGGTTTCCTCCGCCAACAAATGCATCGAGGGTGTGCCAGGCTTCGGCTTCATCATCGCCCGCAAAAGCGAACTCGAGGCCGCCAAGGGCCGCAGCCACTCGCTGTCGCTCGACGTCCACGCGCAATGGGCGCATATGAACAAGACCGGCCAATGGCGCTACACGCCGCCGACGCATGTCGTTGCCGCCTTCCTCGAGGCGCTCCGCCAGCACGAAGCCGAAGGCGGCGTCGTTGGCCGTGGCGCCCGCTACACCAGGAACCGCGACGTCATGGTGGCCGGCATGCGCGAACTCGGTTTCGAGACCTTGCTGAAAGACCGTTGGCTGTCGCCGATCATTGTCACCTTCTTCAATCCGGCCCATGCCAACTTCGCCTTTGATCGCTTCTACGAGCTGATGAAGGACAAGGGCTTCATCATCTATCCGGGTAAGCTGACGGTCGTGGATTCCTTCCGCGTCGGCTGCATCGGCCAGATGGACGAACATGTCATGCGCCGCGTCGTCGAGGCAGCGGCGGAGTCACTGAAGGAAATGGGCGTCGACACCGCCGCTCCACCCGCCGCGGCAATCGCCGAGCGTGCCAAACTCGCCGCCTGAAGCGGCAGGATTTCAAGGGATTTTCGATGAACCAGATGTCTCCCGTTAACGTCGCCGTCAACGGCCGCACCTACGCCTGGCCGCGCGTGCCCGCCATCGCCATTTGTCTCGATGGCTGCGAGCCGGCCTATCTCGACGAGGCTATTCATGCCGGGCTGATGCCGGCTTTGGTCAGGATCAAGCAGAAGGGCACGGTGCTCATGGCGCACTCGGTCATCCCGAGCTTCACCAACCCCAACAATCTCTCGATCGCCACCGGCCGGCCGCCGTCGGTGCATGGCATCTGCGGCAACTATCTCTACGAGCGTGAGACCGGCAAGGAAGTGATGATGAACGACCCGCGCTTCCTGCGCGCGCCGACCATCTTCCAGGCCTTCTACGACGCCGGCGCCAAGGTTGCCGTGGTGACCGCCAAGGACAAATTGCGCGCGCTGCTCGGCAAGGGGCTGGCTTTCGACGAAGGCCGTGCGCTGTGCTTCTCGGCGGAAAAGTCCGACACCACCACCAAGGCCGAGCACGGCATCGACAACGCCTCGAAGCACTTCGGCCTCCCGGTGCCGGAAGTCTATTCAGCTGAGCTGTCGGAATTCGTCTTCGCCGCAGGCGTCCAACTGCTGAAGGAATTCCGCCCTGACATCATGTACCTGACCACCACCGACTACGTGCAGCACAAATATGCGCCCGGCGTGCCACAGGCCAACGCCTTCTACGAGATGTTCGACAAGTACCTGACCGAACTCGATGCGCTGGGCGCGGCGATCGTCGTCACCGCCGACCATGGCATGAAGCCCAAGCACAAGGCGGACGGCTCGCCCGACGTCGTCTATGTCCAGGACCTGCTCGACGAATGGCTGGGAAAGGACGCCGCCCGCGTGATCCTGCCGATCACTGATCCCTATGTCGTGCACCACGGCGCGCTCGGCTCCTTCGCCACCGCCTATCTGCCTGATGGCGCGGACCAGGCCGACATCATGGCGCGTCTGGCCAAGGTCGACGGCATCATGCTGGTCGTCGACAGCCCGACGGCCTGCGAACGTTTCGAACTGCCGGCCGACCGCATCGGCGACATCGTGCTGATCTCGACCGAGAACAAGACCATTGGCACCAGCGAACACCGGCATGATCTCGCGGCCCTCAACGAACCGCTGCGCTCGCATGGCGGGCTGACCGAGCAGGAAGTGCCGTTCATCGTCAACCGCGTGCTGCCGGACCTGCCGAATGAGCCAACCTTGCGCAATTTCGACGCCTTCTACTACGCTACCATGGCAGCGGCTTTGGCGTGACGGGTGAGTTGGGCGCCGGTTGGGTGTGTCGCCATCCATGATGGCACTGGTCGACCCCCACTCCGGCCTCCGGGCCACCTCTCCCCCGATCGACGGGGGAGAGGAAGGGCGCGCGGGCTCGTCAGCCTTGGCTCCCTTCCTCTCCCTCCGGAGGGGGGAGAGGCGGCGCCGCGAAGCGGCGACGGAGTGGGGGAAGCCGTTGCAGAGACGCGATGGCCTAGCCGATAAAGATCAATGTAGCTCACTGAGCACCAGGAACACTCACATGACCAAACTTGACCCTGCCATCAAAGTTCGCCACGAGCCGATGCGCATTGCCGGCAAGAAGGTCGATGCCGACAGCGTCGTCGAGGTGCGCTATCCCTGGAACGACACTGTCATCGGCACTGTGCCGGCCGGTGGCGCCGAACACGCCCGCCAGGCCTTCGAAATCGCGGCTGGCTACAAATCGAAACTGACGCGTTACGAGCGCCAGCAGATCCTGTTCCGTACCGCCGAAGCGCTGGCATCGCGCAAGGAGGAAATCTCCGATCTCATCACGCTGGAACTCGGCATCTCCAAGACCGACTCGCTCTATGAAGTCGGCCGCGCCTATGACGTGTTCACGCTGTCGGCGCAGATGTGCATCCAGGACGACGGCCAGATCTTCTCCTGCGATCTCACACCGCATGGCAAGGCACGCAAGATATTCACGACGCGTGAGCCGCTGAAGGCGATCTCGGCGATCACGCCGTTCAACCATCCGCTCAACATGGTCTCGCACAAGGTGGCACCGGCGATCGCCACCAACAATTGCGTGGTGGTGAAACCGACCGAACTGACGCCGATGACGGCGCTGCTGCTCGCCGACATCCTCTACGAAGCCGGCCTGCCGCCGGAAATGCTCTCGGTGGTGACCGGCTGGCCGGCCGACATCGGCAACGAAATGATCACCAACGAGAACATCGACCTGATCACATTTACTGGCGGTGTGCCGGTCGGCAAGATGATCGCCCGCACCGCCGGCTACAAGCGCCAGGTGCTGGAACTCGGCGGCAACGATCCCCTGATCATCCTCAACGATCTCTCCGACGACGATCTGGCCAAGGCCGCCGATCTCGCCGTCGCGGGTGCAACCAAGAACTCCGGCCAGCGCTGCACGGCGGTCAAGCGCATCCTCGTCCAGGAAAGCGTCGCTGACCGTTTCGTGCCGATGGTGCTGGAGCGAGCGAAGAAGATCCGCTTCGGCGATCCGATGGATCGCGCGACCGATCTCGGCACCGTTGTGCACGAGAAGGCGGCGGCTTTGTTCGAAGCCCGCGTTCACATGGCCGCCGAGCAGGGCGCGGAAATCCTCTACAACCCCGGCCGCCAGGGTGCGCTGCTGCCGCCGATCGTCGTCGATCGTGTGCCGCACACATCCGAACTGGTGATGGAAGAGACCTTCGGGCCGATCATCCCCATCGTGCGCGCGCCGGACGATGACGAGGCGCTGATCGCGTTGTCCAACTCAACCGCCTTCGGCCTGTCGTCGGGCGTCTGCACCAATTCCTTTCCCCGCATGCAGAGGTACATCGCCGGCCTGCAGGTCGGCACGGTCAACATCTGGGAAGTGCCGGGTTACCGCATCGAGATGTCGCCATTTGGCGGTATCAAGGATTCGGGCAATGGCTACAAGGAAGGCGTCATCGAGGCGATGAAGAGCTATACCAATGTAAAGACGTTTTCGCTGCCCTGGTCCTGACCGGACCACACTGGCTGGCAGGACAAATCGAGGGGGCGTTTCGCGCTCCCTCATTCGCGTTTCGGAGAGGGTTATGGCCCCAATATCTGAGCTTGTGCATACCGAGGGCGATTCCAACACCACGGCGGCGCGCGGCCGCTGGGACGCCGGCCAGGATGATCCGCGTATCCGCGGCCTGCTCGACCGCGACGCGGCCGCTTTCATGCACCAGAGCCTGTCCAGTCCCTGCCTGTCGACGATCGCCAAGGCGGAAGGCATCTGGATCGAGGACATCGCCGGCCGGCGCTTGATGGATTTCCACGGCAACAGCGTGCATCACCTTGGTTACGGCCATCCAAGGCTGGTGGCGGCAATCAAGAAGCAGCTCGACGAGCTCTGCTTTGCGCCGCGCCGCTTCACTTGCGAGCCCGCGGTCGAACTGGCCGAGAAATTGGCGGCACTTGCACCCGGCGACCTCGGCAAGGTGCTGTTCACCACGGGCGGCTCGGATGCAATCGAGGTGGCGCTGAAGATCGCGCGTGCCGCGACTGGCCGCTTCAAGACGGTGTCGTTCTGGGACGCCTTCCATGGCGCTGGCTTCGGCGCCGCCAGCGTCGGCGGCGAGGCGACCTTCCGTTCCCATATCGCCGGCCCGATGATGACCGGCACCGAGCATGTCGCGCCCTGGGACGGCTATCGCTGCCCCTACGGCCACGATTCACTGGAAGCATCCGGGCTCGCTTGCGCCAATATGATCGCCTACGTGCTCGGCCGCGAGCAGGACGTGGCGGCGGTCGTCGCCGAGCCGATGCGGGCGACGCCAAACCCGCCGCCGCCTGGTTTCTGGAAGCGGGTGCGCGAGGCCTGCGACCGGCACGGCACGCTGCTGATCTTCGACGAGATCCCGACCGGGCTCGGCAAGACGGGAAAATTCTTCGCCCACGACCATGATGGCGTGACGCCCGACATCGTCGTTCTCGGCAAATCGCTCGGCGGCGGCATCTTGCCGATCGCCGCCGTCATTGCCCGCCGCGACCTCGATGTCACGGGCGGCTTTGCCATTGGCCACTATACCCACGAGAAGAACCCGGTGACGACGCGCGCCGCGCTGACGACAATCGACATTATCCTGGAAGAAGGGCTAGTCGAGCGCTCGGCCGAACTCGGTCGGCACATGCTCGGACGCATGCAGGATCTGATGGCGCGCTCGCCTCATGTCGGCGACGTCAGGGGCAGGGGGCTGATGGGCGGCGTCGAACTCGTCCAGGACCGAGCCACGCGCCAGCCGGCACGTGAACTTGCGGAACGCGTCTTCTACACGTGCCTGGAGCAAGGGCTGAGCTTCAAAATCAGCCAGGGCAATGTGCTGACGCTCTCGCCGCCGCTGGTCATCTCGAAAGCCGATCTCGATCGCGCGCTGGATGTCGTCGAGGCCGCGGTGCTGGCGGCCTGACCATGAAGGCCGTGCGCACCGATCAGGAACTCGAATGCCCCGGCATCGACGCCGGCTTGCGGGCGAGGGGCGTCGAACTGGTGACGCTGCCGGACGGCATTCCCGAAGCCGATCTCATCAGCGCGGTCGCCGACGCCGACCTCCTGCTCATGTGCTACACGCCGATTACCGCTGCGGTGATCGAGGCAGCTCCCAGATTGAAGGGCATCGTCAAATATGGCGTCGGCATCGACGCCATCGACATTCCGGCCGCGATGCGGCGCGGCATCCCGGTCGTCAACGTGCCCGAATATGCCGAGGAAACCGTCGCCGAAGGCGCCTTCGCGCTGATGATCGCGCTGGCCAAGCGGCTGCCGGCCATTACGGCGGCGGTGTCGCGCGATGGCTGGGTCTGGGCCGGGCAGCGTTGGCTTGGGCGCGATATTTCCGGCGCCACGCTGGGCCTAGTCGGCTGCGGCAAGATCGGCCGCAGCATGGCGCGCATGGCCGGGCAAGGGTTTCACGCACGGGTTCTTGGTTTCGATCCCGGTGTCGATGCAGCGACGATGCACGCTGCCGGCATCGAGAAGGCCGACGATCTCCACACCATGCTACAGGCCTGCGACTTCGTTTCCATCCATTGTGTGCTGAACGACAAGACACGTGGCCTGATCGGCAAGGCCGAACTCGCTTGCATGAAACCTTCCGCCGTCATCGTCAACGTTTCTCGCGGCGCGCTGATCGATGAGGCGGCACTCGTCGAGGCGATCCTCGCCGGGCGCATAGCCGGCGCCGGGCTCGACGTCTATTCGGTCGAGCCTCTGGCGAAGTCCGGCCATCCGATGAGCGCATTGTTCGGTCGCGACAATGTGATCCTCTTTCCGCATCTCACATTTTTCACGGCGGAAGCGATGCGCCGGCTTGAACAGGATACGCTCGCCCGCTGCTTCGAAATCCTCGACGGACGTCCGGTGACCATCCGCTCGTTCGATCCTCGTCTGCGGGCGCAGACGGCAGGCGTTTTATTCTCCTGATTTCCATCACCTTTTAACTTTCAGGACCCCTGCCTCGGGCCGGTTCCGCGACCCTGAAATGCGTCCACGACATGGATGCGACAGTTCTATGACAAATATCAGAGGAAGTTTGCCTGTCATAAAATAAATAGATTTTACTTATCGATCACCAATCCTCAGAGTTGTCACAACGACGACATCCAATCGGCTCAACGTCCGTCAGAGGCCGAGCCGATTGGTCCTAGTGCATCGCAGAATGTGCCTTCAATCATAAAGGGGAACTGGTCATGAAATCACGAAACGCAACCATGGTCGCGGCCTTTGCCGCATTGCTCGCGTCGGCCGCTCTCGTCGGACCGGCACTCGCCGACGGCGTCGTCACCATCTATTCCGCCGATGGCCTGCATGACGGCAACGGCAGCTGGTACGAGACCGAATTCGCCGCCTTCACCAAGGCCACCGGCATCACCGTGCAGTATATCGAGGCAGGTTCGGGCGGCGTCGTCGAGCGCGTCGCCAAGGAGAAGTCGAACCCGCAGGCCGACGTTCTGGTGACCTTGCCCCCCTTCATCCAGCGCGCGGCCGCAGACGGCCTGCTGCAGGATTACAAGCCTGAGGCCGCATCCCAGATCGACGGCGGCACCGACAAGTACCGGCCGCTGGTCAACAACTACATGAACTTCATCTACAACAGCGCCGTGCTATCGGAAGCGCCGAAGAGCTACAACGACCTGCTCGATCCGAAGTTCAAGGGCAAGATCCAGTATTCGACTCCTGGCCAGGCCGGCGACGGCACCGCCGTCATGCTGCAGATCATTCACGCCTTCGGCGGCGAGGATGCGGGCTTCGCCTTCATGAAGAAACTGCAGGACAACAATGTCGGCCCGTCCGCCTCGACCGGCAAGCTGACCGCACTGGTCAACAAGGGTGAATTGCATGTCGCCAATGGCGATTTGCAGATGAACATGTCGCAGATGGCCGACAATCCCAACATCAAGGTGTTCTGGCCCGCTGGTCCGGACGGCACTCGCTCCACCTTCGCGCTGCCCTATGAAATCGGCCTGGTCACCGGTGCGCCGAACGCCGACAACGGCAAGAAGCTGATCGACTTCCTGCTATCCAAGGAAGCCCAGTCCACCGTAAGCTCGATTGCCATCGGTATGCCCGCCCGCAAGGACGTGAAGCCGTCCGACGCCAATTTCGCCAAGTTGCAGGAGGCGATGAAGGGCCTGACCATCTGGTCGCCGAACTGGGATGACGCGCTGGCCAAGCTTCCCGACTACGTCAAGAAGTGGAACGAAGCGACCGGAAGTTGATCCCCAAGGGAACCAGTCGGGAGAACAACGCCATGTCGGCCGTCGCCTTCACGGGTACCAGTGTCATGGATATCGACGCCGCGAAGGTTCGCGGCGCCGGTTCCAACGTCCACTTCGACAGGGTCAGCGTCGCTTATGGCGCGCATGTCGTGCTGCATCCGCTGACCCTGGACATCGCACCGGGCGAGATCCTGGCAATGATCGGCCCTTCCGGCTCAGGCAAGACAACTGCCTTGCGGGCCGTGGCCGGTTTCGTGCGGCCTGCAAGCGGCCGCATCCGCATCGGCGCCACCGACGTCACCGATCTGCCGCCTTATCAGCGTGGTCTCGGCATGGTGGTTCAGAATTACGCGCTGTTTCCGCATATGCGGGTCGAGGACAACGTTGCCTTCGGCCTCAGGGCACAAGGCGCCGACAAGGCGCTGATCGCCGAACGGGTCGAGGATGCACTCGGCACGGTAGGCATGTCTGCCTTTGCCAGGCGCTATCCGCGCGAGCTTTCGGGCGGCCAGCAGCAGCGTGTCGCGATTGCACGGGCCCTGGCGGTGCGACCGCGCGTGCTCCTGCTCGACGAACCGCTCTCGGCGCTCGACGCGCAGATCCGCCGCAACATGGTCGAGGAGATCGCCCGCCTACACCGCAGCCTGCCGGGCCTGACGATCCTCTACGTCACCCATGACCAGACCGAGGCGCTGACCCTTGCCGACAAGATCGCCATCATGCGCGACGGCAGGGTCTGTTCGCACGGACCGACGACGGAACTCTACCGCCGTCCACCAAACCGTTTTACCGCCGAATTCCTCGGCCGCGCCAACCTTCTGCCGGTGACCGTTGCCGAGCCTGTCGGGCCGAAGGGTTTTGCCACGGCAAGGCACGGCGATGCGCTGCTCACCGGCGCCGGTCGTGACGAGAAGGCCGGCGACAAGAGCCTGCTCTGCATCAGACCGCAGCATCTCAGCCTGACGGCCGACAGCGAGCACACCAATCGCATCGTCGGCACACTCAGGGAAGTGCACTGGCAGGGCGAACTGACCCATCTCGTGCTCGATGTCGAGGGCACGCCGGTGCGCGTCTCGGCAACGAAACTGCCCATGGCGTTGCCGGAGCCCGGCGCAAGGGTGCCGCTGTTCTTCGCACCTGCCGACACGTCGCTGCTTCCGGAAGACGCCGGTGTCTGAGGCTGTCGCCCTCCGCGCGCCGGCGATCAGGAGAGAACCCGGCAAATTCTGGATCGTGCCGCCGGCGGCGCTGCTGGCGCTGCTGTTCTTCTATCCGCTGGCGCTGATTGCCCGGCAGGCCTTCCTTGACGACAGCGGTGTCGCCAACATCGCCGAGATCGTCCGTGTCCTGCATTCGCGCTTCTTCCTCAACGCGCTGATCAACACGGTGACGATCTCGGTCGCCGCTACGGCCGGATGCCTGATCGTCGGGCTCGTGCTGGCATTGATCCTGGCCTTCGTGCCGTTTCCCGGCAGCGGCTTCATCGCCCGACTGATCGACACTTTCATCGCATTGCCAACCTTCCTGGTGACGCTGGCCTTCACCTTTCTTTACGGCTCCGCCGGCATGCTCAATTCGGGGCTGATGGAGGTCTTCTCGCTGCCGCTGCCGCCGGTCGATTTCCTTTATTCGACCTGGGGCGTGGTGCTGGCCGAAGTCACCGTCTACACGCCCTTCATCCTGCGGCCGCTGCTCGCCGCCTTCTCCCTGGTCGACCGCGGCCAGATCGAAGCGGCAAGCGTGCTTGGGGCGAGACCTTTCCGCATCGTGCGCCAGGTCATCCTGCCGGCCGCGGTGCCCGCGCTCATCGCCGGCGGCAGCCTCTGCCTGCTGTTGACCGTCAACGAATTCGGCATCGTGTTGTTCATTGGCGCCAAGGGCGTCATCACGCTGCCGCTGCTGATCTACGGCAAGGCGATCCAGGAATCGGCCTATCAGGTCGCCTGCATCATCGCCGTGATCAACATTGCGCTGTCGCTCGGTCTTTTCGGCCTCTACCGCTTCGCCGCCGGCCGGTTGGGGGTCTAGCCATGCTGGTCTGGTCGCGCTCCGGTCGCGCTGTTCTATGGGTGCTCTTCGCGCTGATCTTCGGTGTGCTGTTCCTGGCGCCGCTGGCGGTCATCCTCTTGTCCAGCCTTGCCGACCAGTGGAATGGCGTGCTGCCCAATGGCTTGACGACGGAGCACTACGCCGACGTCGTCAAGGGCGCGGCCTGGAATTCGGTCAAGGCGAGCCTCATCACCGGCTTCCTGGCCAGCGCCTTGGCGCTGGTCAGCGGCACCTGGGCGGCCCTTTCGCTTCGCCTTCAGGGCGATGCCTTGAAGCGGCCGCTTGGCCTGTTGTTCTTTATCCCCAGCGCGGTGCCTTCGGTATCCGTCGGGCTTGGCCTGCTGGTTGCGTTCAGCCATCCGCCGCTTCTGCTCAACGGCACGGTGGCGATCGTGATGATCGCGCATTTCGTGCTGATCTCGGCTTTCACTTTCGGCAACGTCTCGGCCGGTTTGGCACGGCTTTCGCCCGATTTCGAACAGGTGGCGTCAAGCCTCGGCGCGCGGCCCGCATACCGGCTCTGGCATGTCACGCTGCCCTTGCTGGCCCCCTATCTGGTCGCCGCTTTCGGCCTGAGCTTCGCGCTGTCGATGGGTGAACTCGGCGCCACCGTCATGGTCTATCCGCCGGGCTGGGTGACGCTGCCGGTGTCGATCTTCAGCCTCACCGATCGTGGCGATATATTTGCAGGTGCGGCCCTGACGATGATCCTGGTGGTGGCGACCTTGGTGCTGCTGCTTGGGCTCGAGCGCATCACCGCGCGCGCCACTGGCTCGTAAATTCCGAGGCTCAGGCCGGCTTGCGCTCGACGATGTAAATGTGGTCGGCCGCCAGCACCACTTCGCCGCGCTGATTGATCACTTCGCAGCGCTCGATCACCCGGCCTGAATCCGGGCGCTTGGGGTCGTCCTGCTTGGCCGCGATCGTGGTGCGCGTGCGGATCGTGTCGCCGATGAACACCGGCTTGATGAAACGCAGCCGGTCGTAGCCATAGGAAAAGGCGACGGGGTTGACGACACCAGCCGTCAGCCCGATACCGACCGAAAACACCAGCGTGCCATGCGCGATGCGCTGGCCGAACGGCGTCGTCTTCATGTACTCGGCATCCATGTGATGCGGGAAGAAATCGCCGGTGTGGCCGGCGTGGACGACGAAGTCAGTCTCGGTGATGGTGCGGCCGGTGCTGAGGCGCGTAGAGCCGATCTCGTAGTCCTCGAAATAAGTGATCTGTTCCATATCCTGCTTTACGGCCTTTCCGCGATTGGCGTCGCTGGCGCCGCGCTTGATCTATAGGCGGCTTCCACCAGCGCCATGGTGTTCCAGGCGTCTTCGACCGAACTGACCAGCGTGTCATCTTCACCAGATGCAAAGCGCTGCACATTGGCCATACGCCCGACGAAGGCGTCGGGAAACCACTCGCCGGCCAGTGGCACCGCGACCCAGTCCGTGCCGCCCTTCGGATAGATATCGAGAATATCCGGCTCGCCGGTGGGATAATCGAGGTTAAGGCCGAGCTTCAGATAGGCTGCACCTTCGGTGCCGCAGATGCGGAACTCACAGGCCTGATGCCGCCGGCCGAATTTGTGGTCGTGGTTGATCGACAGCGCGCAGCGCACCGTGTCGCCATAGTCGAGAATGGCGCTGGTCCGCGTCTGCGCCACTCCATGGTTGGGATGGCCGAGTGTCTTGGCGTGCACTCCCTTGGGGTCGCCGAGCAATTGCCGGATCAGGTCGAGATAGTGGATCGAGTGCATGGCGATCTCGACGCGCGGCGCCTTGAGCAGGAATTCCCACAGCTGCCAGGGTGTCGCCAGCGCCAGCCAGGCGTCGAAGTCGACGACCCCGCCGAGCCAGCCCTTGGCGATGGCATCCTTGAGCGCCAGCATCATCGGCGCGAAGCGCAGCTGGAAATTGACCGCCGCCTTGAGTTCCTTGGCGCGGCAGATTTCGAGGATTTCGGTTGCCTCGCCGAGATAGTTGCCCATCGGCTTCTGGATCAGCGCCACCGCCCTGTCGGGCAGAGCCTTCAGGATCTCGGCGTGCCGTCCCGGCGGCGTCGCCAGATCGAAGATTGCGTCCTTGACGGCTGCGGCTTCGTCCACCGAGCGGAACGCCGTCACCCCCCATGTCTCGGCCAGGGTTTGCGCCTTGGCCTGGTCCGGATCGTAAACTCCAGCGATCGGGAATCCGGCCTTCCTGTAGGCCGGGAAATGTGCGTCGCCGACGATCGACCCCGCGCCGAAGGTGACGATCGGCCGGGGCTTCAATGGTCTGGGCCAGGATTGGACGAGTGAGGCAGGGTCGAAACCGCCCTCAATCATGATGGAAGACCTCGTCCATTGAAGCCCACCATTCGCCTTCCTTGCGGGTCGCCAGCGGCTCCTGGCAGGGCATGCAGACCGCCCACCATTCCTGCGTCTTCGGATCGGCGGCCATCTTGGCCATGTCGGCCGCGTAGTCGGTGCCGTGGTATTCGAAGTAGCTGAACAGCAGGTTCTCTGGTCGCTTGAGGTAGATGGAGTAATTCTTGATATTGCAGGCCGAGATCATGGTCAGCACGTCAGGCCAGACCGCAGCATGCAGGCGGACATATTCCTCGACCTTTTCCGGCTTCAGCCCGAGCACCATTCCCATCCGCTGCATGTCCGCTCTCCTATGTCGTGATCGCCGTGGTGAATTCGGCGATGCTCATGGCCTTTACCGCGTCCCAGTCCCAGTCTATGCCGATACCCGGCTCGTCGGGTGCCAGCGCCTGCCCATCCTCGATGCGCATATGCTTGCCGGTCAACTGGTCGAGTTGCGGAATGTACTCGACATATCGGCCGTTCTGAACAGCACAGGTCAAGCTGACATGCAGTTCCATCAGGAAATGCGGGCAGACCGGAATGTCGAAGGCCTCCGCCGCATGCGCGATCTTGAGCCAGGGCGTGATGCCGCCGATGCGGCCGACATCCACCTGCACGATAGAACAGGCGCCTTTCTGCATGTATTCGCGGAAATGGCGCATCGAGTAGAGCGACTCGCCGATGGCGATCGGCGTCGGCGTCGAGTTCGACAGCCGAACATGGCCATCGATATCGTCGGCGGGCAGCGGCTCCTCGATCCAGGCAAGGTCAAGCTCGCGCAGCCTTGCCGCACGCCGGATCGCCTCGTCGACGGAAAAACCCTGATTGGCGTCGGTCATGATCTCGTAGCCGTCGCCCACCGCCTTGCGCACCGCCGACAGGCGCGCAAGATCCTCCGACCCATGCGGCCTGCCGATCTTCACTTTCGAGCCGCGAAATCCCCTGGCCTTGGCGGCCAGCGCATCATCGACCAGCGCCTGCGTCTCGATATGCAGCCAGCCGCCCTCGGTCGTGTAGAGCGGGCAGCGGTCCTTGGCGCCGCCAGCGAGTTTCCACAGCGGCAGGTTCTGCTTCTTCGCCCGCAAATCCCAAAGTGCCGTGTCGATCGCGGCGATGGCGATGGCGGTGATGGCGCCGATCGTGGTCGCATGGGTGGCGAATTCGAGGTCGTGCCAGATCGCCTCGATCATGTCGGGATCGCGGCCGATCAGGCGTGGCGCGAGATGGTCGGACAAGAGCCGCATCACCGACGAGCCGCCGGTGCCGATCGTATAGCTGTAGCCGGTGCCGGTCGCGCCGTCGGAATCGGTGACCGTCACGATCGGCGTTTCCTGGCTGACGAAGCTCTGGATCGCGTCCGTGCGCTTGACCTTGGGCACAAGGTCCACCATCCGCAGTTCTATCTTTTCGATTCTAGCCATGTCGGTCAGCTCCGCAATGTCTTTCCGGTGTCGGCGGCGAACAGATGCGCCTGCGACAAGTCGAGGCTCATCGCTACTCGTTCGCCCGACTTCAGCGGTCTCGGGTTCAGCATGCGAGACACCCAGTCGCTGCCGTTGAATTCGACGAACACCAGCGTCTCGTTGCCGAGCGGTTCGGTCACCGTGATCGGCAATTCGATCTGGTGCACGTCGGCGGCGTCGCCGGAGCTGATGCCATGGCCGGTCGGGTAGACATCGTCGGGCCGCAGCCCGAACACGATCTTGTCGCTGGTGGCGACATTGGCTCTGAATTGGCCGGGCAGGGGCAGCTTTTCGCCGCTGGCGAAAACCAGCTGGCCGTCATCGACCGTCGCCTCATGCAGGTTCATCGGCGGCGAACCGATGAAGCCGGCGACGAAGCGCGTCGCCGGACGCCGGAACACCTCGTCGGGTGTGCCGACCTGTTCGATATGGCCGTCGCGCATGATCACGATGCGGTCGGCGAGCGTCATTGCCTCGACCTGGTCATGGGTGACGTAGATCACCGTCGACCGCACCTTGGCATGCAGTTTCTTGATCTCGGTACGCATCTGCGTGCGCAATTTCGCGTCGAGATTGGAAAGCGGTTCGTCGAACAGGAAGACATCGGGGTCGCGCACGATGGCTCGGCCCATGGCGACACGCTGGCGCTGGCCGCCGGACAGTTGCGAAGGGCGGCGGTCCAGCAGCATGTCGAGGCCGAGGATGGCGGAGGCCTCGGAGACGCGCCGGTCCATCTCGTCCTTGACGGCTCCCGCGATCTTGAGCGAGAAGCCGAGGTTTTCGCGCACCGTCATGTGCGGATAGAGCGCGTAGGACTGGAACACCATCGAAATGTTGCGCGAGCGCGGCGGCAGGTCGTTGACGATGCGCCCGCCGATCTCGATCAAGCCGGCGCTGATCTCTTCCAGCCCGGCGATCATGCGCAGCGTCGTCGACTTGCCGCAGCCGGAAGGGCCGACAAGGGCAATGAATTCGCGGTCGGTGATATCGAGATCGATACCGTGCACAATCTCGATATTGCCGTAGCGCTTGGTCAGCTTTTTGAGGGAAACGGTTGCCATTCTGTCAGCCTTTCACCGCGCCGGAGGTCAGGCCGCCGACAAGGTGTTTCTGGACGATGTAGGTGAGGGTGAGCGCCGGGATGATCATCACCACGGCAAGCGCGCACATGCCGCGCCAATCGATGGTGAACTCGGTCGTGTAGTCGAGCAGGCCGACAGGCAGCGTCTTGGCGCTGACCGATCGGGTCAGTTGCGAGGCCAGCGCGAACTCGTTCCAGCAGGTCAGGAAGGCGAAGATCGCCGCCGATGCGATGCCCGGTCCGGCAAGCGGGAACTCGACCTGCCAGAACGCCTGCCAGCGCGTGCAGCCATCAATCTGCGCTGCCTCTGCGAGGTCCTTCGGTACCTGGCGGAAGAAGCCGTCGATCAGCCAGATCGTGAACGGCACGTTAAGCGCGACATAGGCGAGGATCAGCCCGAAATGCGTGTCGATGATGCCGAGCCGCACATAGAGGAAGAACAGCGGCAGCGACAGCGCGATGCCGGGCACGGTGCGGGTCAGCATCAGGCCGAGGAAGACGCTCGATTTGCCGCGGAAGCGGTAGCGCGCGAAGGCATAGCCGCCGGCCATGCCGATGGCCACCGCGATGACTGTCGAGGTCACCGAGATGATCAGCGAGTTGCGGAAATATTCGATGACCGGAATGCCGCCCTTGCCGATGCCTGAGAACATCGCGATATAGGCGTCGAATGAAATCTGCTGCGGGATCCACACCGGCGGCTTGGCCATGATCTCGACTGTTGGCCTGAGCGAAGACAGCACGATCCACAGGCCAGGCAGGCAGATGGTCAGCATCGCCAGGAACAGCCCGATGCGATAGACGATGCCCAGCAGCCGCCGCTTGAGGCGGGCGGAGGAATTCTCGTCCATTCTCACCACTCCGCCCTTCACCACTCAGCACCGATCTGCGTGCGCGCCGCGGCGAGCTTGTTGAAGAAATAGACGGTGAAGGCGATCGACAGCAGGATCGAGAAATAGGCCATGGCGTTGGCCATACCCATGCGCCCGTCGCCATAGGCGGTGCGCGCCACCAATGTCCAAAGCAGTTCGGTGCGGCCCGCCGGTCCGCCATCGGTCATAATCTTGACGATGTCATAGGCGCGCGCGACGTCGAGCGAGCGGATGGTCATGGCGATAAAGGCGAAAGGCATGACGAACGGCCACGTCACATAGCGGAATGTCTGCCACGGCGTGCAGCCGTCGACACGCGCCGCCTCGATCGGTTCCTTGGGCATGGCGAGCAGGCCGGCGAGGATCAGGATGGCGAAGATCGCCGTCGACGACCAGATCTCGGCGATCGAAATGGCGATGAAGGCGAGATGGCTTTCGATCAGCCACGGTATGGCGTCCCTGGTGATGCCGAGCGACTGCAGCGCATTGTTCACCAGGCCGATATTGTCGTTGAACATGAACTTGAACTGGAAGCCGACGAGGATCGGCGAGAACATCATCGGAAACATCATCAGCGTGCGCAGGATGCGCTGGCCGCGCGTCGCTTTCTCGACCAGCATGGCCAAGCCGAGCCCAAGCAGCATTTCGAGATTGAGAGCGATGGTCAGCAGCAGCACCGTGCGCCCGAAGGCCCACCAGAAATCGGCGTTGGACAGGATCGAGAGATAGTTCCGGAAGCCGACGAAAACGAAGAACGTCTCGGGCTTGGTCAGGCGGAAAGGCGTGAAGCTGGAATAGAGCGACAGAAGCAGCGGCACGACGACGACCGCCGCCAGCACGATGATGGCTGGAAGCAGCAGCAGGAATGGCGCGGATGGCTTGAAGCCCTTCATCAGGATTCCGTGACATGTTGTTTTGATTGTCGGCGTACTCGTCGAACCAGCCGACGGAAGCACCACGCGGCGCACTCAAGACGCGATCGCCTCCCCCAGTCCTGATGGGGGAGGCAGCCTTGGGAGTGCTGTTAGAGTTTACCGGCGTCCTGCAGGATCTGGGTCGCCTTGGCGGCAGCCTCGTCCAATGCCTGCTTGGAGGTCTTGTCGCCGAGGATCGCCGCCTGCAGTTCGGGATAGACGGCGTTTGAGATCTCGATCCATTCGGGCGTCTGCGGCACGGCGAAGGCATGCTTGGCTTCTTCCTGGAAGGCGGAGAGAACCTCCTTCTTGTAGGGATCGTTGGCTGCCTGCTGCAGGTCCCAGTCCCAGACCGCGGTGCGGGTCGGCAGTGGGCCTGCGGCGGCCTCGAGCTTCTGGCTATCCTCATTGGTCAGCCACCATACGAGCGATGCGGCGGCCTCCTTGTTCGGGCAGTTCTCGGTCACCGAGAAGCCATGGAAACCCGACCAGCCGGTGCGCTTGCCGGAAGAACCCTTCGGGGCAACTTTCACGCCGACATTGCCGGCGACCTTGGACGACTTCGGGTCGTTGAAGAAGCCGGCCCAGCCCGGCCAGTCCAGGTTGATGGCGACAGTGCCGGAGGCAAAGCCCTGGCCGAGATCGTCCCAGAGATAGTTGGTGGTTCCGGCCGGCACGGCCTTGGCCTTGTAGAGGTTGACGAACCAGTCGAGCGCCCGGACGCCGGCCTCGGAGTTGAAGACCGGCTTGCCGTCCTTGTCGAGATATTCGCCGCCCTCGGCGACCACCATTTCATAGAAGCGGCCGTTGATCGCCTCTTCCTTGCCGGCGAACTGTGTGCCGTAGAAATTGGGAGGGTTGGCGAAGAACTCGGCCTGGTCCGTCACTTCCTTCCAGGTGTCCGGCGGCACCAGGTCATAGCCGTATTTCTCCTTGAACTTCGCCTTGTTGTCGGCGTTCTCGTAGAGGCTCTTCTGGTAGTAGAGGGCGGAGACGTCGAACTGCGCGCGCGGCAGCATCTCGAGCTTGCCGCCGATGGTCGCCGCCTTGATCGTCGACGGCACGAAGGCGTCGATCTCCGACTTCGGCAGCAACTTGCCGAGGTCGGTGTAGAGGCCCGTATATTGCGGCGCGAAGGACGAATGGTTCCAGCCGACGCACCAGTTGGTGCTGCCCGAGGCGATGTCGGATTTGAGCTCCTTGTCGATGTCGAAGCCGTTCTTCTTGGTCAGGATGTTGACCTTGGCGCCGGTGGCCTTCTCCCATTCGGGAATGCGCTCATAGAGCTTTTCATATTGCTGGCCGCCGATCAGCTTCACGTCGACGGTCACGCCTTCGAACTTGCCGGGCAGGTCGCCGGCAAGGGCAATGCCTGCACCTGACGCAAGCACCAATGCACCGGCGCACACGCCGGAAAGCAGTCTGTTCATTTGGTTCCTCCCTGGGTGCGCCTTGGTGGCGACCGCAACTTGTCCGCGTGACAAGAAGTGCTACATTCATATACAAACAAAACATTCATACATACGTCAAGGCGAATTTTGTTTCCGACACTCGCGCTCCTGCGTATATGAAGAATCGAATTCACTGGAGGGATGCCCATGGACGACAGCGAAGACGAGCGCTACCGCGCGCCGGCGCTCGACAAGGGGCTCGACATCCTGGAACTTTTGGCTGGAGTTGACGGCGGCCTCACCCAAGCCGAAATCGCCAAGAAACTCGACCGCAGCCCCAATGAGTTCTACCGTATGCTCGACCGGCTGGTGCGGCGCGGCTACGTCACAAGGCTCGACGGTGATCGTTATTCGCTGACCCTGAAACTGTTCGGCCTAGCGCAGTTGCACGCGCCGGTGCGGCGGTTGGTCTCCTACGCCACACCGCTGATGCGCGAACTGGCCGAGGTCTCGCAACAGGCCAACCAACTCGTTGTTTTTGATCGCGGTTCCGCTGTCGTTATCGCTCAGCAGGAGGCGCCGAACTACTGGGGCATCTCGATCCGGGTCGGCTCTCATATCAGCCTGTTCGATACTGGTTCCGGCCACGTGCTGCTTGCCTTCCGCTCACCTGAGGAGCGGCAAATGATGATTTCCGAGCATGTCCGCAGCACCGACAAGACCGCGCAATCGGCCGAATTCTACGCCCGCCTCGACCAGATCCGCGACCGCGGCTATGAGATGATGGCCTCGATGCAAACCGCCGGGGTCTATAATCTCTCAGCACCGGTGCGCGGTTCCGACGGCAAGGCGATTGCGGCGCTGTCGATCCCCTACATCAGCGTGATCAACACGCCTTCGGCACCGGATATGACCAGGACCATCGAGCTTTTGCTGGCCACGACCGGGAAGCTGTCGCACTTGGCTGGATCGGCTGTCGGCGCGGCGGCATGAATTCTTATTTGAATGAAGAATTCCTCCGTGAGATGATTTGAAAATGCTGGAGGGAGGAGCCTCACCATGATCATCGACACCCATCTGCATCTCATCGATCGCTCGGCCTTGCGCTATCCCTGGCTTGCCGGTGTGCCGGCGCTTAACCGTGATTTCTCCTATGACGAGTACGCCGCGGAGGCGCGGCGGGTCGGTGTCGAACGCGTGCTGCATATGGAGGTCGATGTCGATGCGGCCGACATCGAGGCGGAGACGACCAGGGTCGAAGGGCTGTCGCGGCAGCCGGGCAGCATGCTGGCCGGGGCGATTGCGTCCTGCCGGCCGGAAGAGCCTGGCTTTGCCGCCTATCTCGAGCGGCAGCGGACAAATCCCTTCGTCAAGGGCTTCCGTCGCGTCCTCCACGTCGTGCCCGATGACTTGTCGGAAGCTGCGCTGTTTCGCGACAACATCAAGCGGCTTGGCGGCACTGGCCTGACCTTCGATCTGGTCGTGCTGCCACATCAAATTCCCAAGGCCATTGCCCTTGCCAACCTGGCGCCCGACGTTCAGTTCGTGCTCGATCATTGCGGCGTCCCCGACATCAAGGGCGGGGGCGAGCACCCCTGGCGCGAGCACATGGGCGAGATCGCGCGCCGGCCGAATGTCATGGCCAAGATTTCTGGCGTGGTCGCTTACGCGGATCCCGGCAGTTGGACCGTCGACACCCTGCGGCCCTATGTCGAACACACGGTTCGTTCGTTTGGCTGGGACCGCGTCGTCTGGGGCAGCGATTGGCCGGTCTGCACGCTTGGTGGCGGCCTCTCGACCTGGGTGGCCGCCACCCATGCGCTGCTTTCCGGCTGCGGCGTCTCGGAACGCGACAGGCTGCTATCGGGAAATGCCCGCAAGCTGTGGCGGTTGGAATAGTCGCCTTCAGATGGTCGTCGAGACGTGCCGCTCGCGGCCGTAGAGCGAGACCAGCAGCACGATGATGAGGCCGAGCGCGGCCTGCACAGCCGAGGGCTGGAAGCCGAGCCCGATCAGCAGCGTGTTGATTTCAGTCAGCACCAGCACCCCGGCGATCGTGCCGAGATAGCTGCCGCGCCCGCCGACCAGCGCGGCGCCGCCGACGACGACGGCCGCGATGGTCTGGAACAGATAGGGTTGGCCGACATCGCCATAGGCCGAGCCGGTGAAGCCGAGCAGCAGCACGCCCGCGACAGCTGCGAAGAAGGCGCTTGCCGCATAGGTGACCACCCACATGCGAACGGGATCGATCAGTGCCAGCGGCGCGGCGCCCGGATTGCTGCCCAGTGCGTAGAGCCGTCGTCCATAAGGCGTCCGCTCCAGCACCAGCACGACGAACGCCGCCACCACGACGAGACTAGGCACCAGCCACGGAACGGGCAGGGGGCCGGCCGATCCGCCGATCGACACGAAGCTGGAAACCACCGGTGGCGCGGAGCCTGACGGGAAGCCGGCGGTCCACAACAGCACCAGCCCCTGCACGATCATGCCGATGCCGAGGGTGACGATAAGCGGCTGGATGTCCAAACTGCGCGAGATCAGGCCGTTCAGTCCGCCGATGACCAGCGCCAGCACGCCGACGAGAGTGCAGACGAGAAAAAAGTTCCAGCCGTCGCCATAGAGCTGTGCCGCCACGACATTGGCGAAGCCGATGACGAAGGGGATCGAAAGATCGATGCCACCCATGATGACGACCAGCGTCTGTCCGATCGAGGCGACAGCCAGCAGCGACGCCAGCACCAGCATGGCGCGTACCGCGAACGGGGCCGAATAGCCCGGGATAAGAATCGTGCCGGCAAGGTGCAGAAGCGCCGCGACACCGAAGGCGCCGATGACGCGGGCATTGGTTGTCGCGAACAGGTTCCGGCTGGCCATGTCAGCGCCCCCTCGTGGCAAGACGTTCCTGCAGCGCGGTCAGCATCACCGCCAGCACCAGGACGGCGCCATAGGCGATCTGCAGCACGAAGGTGGAGACATTGAAGGTCGTCAGCACGCTCTGCAGCAGGAAGATGTCGATGGCGCCGACAGCGGCGCCGGCCACGCCGCCACGTCCGCCGGCGAGGCTGACGCCGCCCAGCGCGACGGCGGCGATGGCGATCAGCGTGTAGGTCGGCCCGATATTGGGATCGGCGGAGCCGATCAGTGCGGTCAGCATCAGCCCGGCGCAGCCGGCTAGGATGCCCGCCATGACATAGGCGATGAAGCGTACGCGCGTGACATCGACGCCGGCGGTGTAGGCCGCGCGGTCGTCGCTGCCGACCGCCATCAGCTGATCGTAATAGGGCGTGCGCCGCACCAGCCACCAGGCGATGAACATCAATAGAAGCGGCAGCAACGACAGCGGCCCGGCCAGCGCCTTGAGCCATGCCGGCGCCGGGCCGATCGGCGCCGGCAGGATCGTCAGCGTAATGCCGGTGAGGATCAGATAGGTGCCGAGCGTGGCCACGATCGGCTGGATGCGCACCACCGTCGCCAGGAAACCGTTGGCCGCACCGACCAGCGCGCCAATGAGCAGGGCCGCCGGCACAAGCAGCAGGGGCGACGAGATGCCGGCTTTGAGGAAAAGCACCTGGATCACGACAGCATTGACGAAACCCATCAGCGGCCCGACCGAAATGTCGATGCCGCCACGGCCGGCGAGGATCACCGGCGTCGAGGCGATTGCCGCGCCGATCAAGGGAGCGGCCAGTCCGACCAGTGCGCCCCAGGACCCCGGCTGGAAGCGCGCCGGGCTAAGGATGAGATTGACCGCAAGCAGGATGGCCAGCAGCACCACAGCCAGGGCGCGGACAAGGCGCTGGCGGAAAATCCGAAGCTGAAGATCTCGCTTCGACGCCCGCTGAACTGTTGAAGGCCATGGCACCGCGCACGGCAGCGGAGCTGGCGCATGGCTGATCGCGCCGCCTCAGATTTTCGCGGGCTCGCCATCCGCGACCTCGTCATTGCGGCTGAAGCCAACCCGATCACGCAATTGATCGCTCCCGGCGAGATCGTCGGTCTTGCCGGCCTCGATGGTCACGGCCAGGAAGTGTTCCTCAAGATGCTCGCGGGCCGCGTACCGTCAACGGAAACTGGACGGCCAACGTCACCAAGACGTACGGCGAAATTGTCGAGCACCGACTGCGTGGGAAAAATGCCGTTTGCCCTGACGCCGCCGCTCGGCGGCTCGATCGAGTTGGCCCTGCCCGGCGCGTCGCACAAGATCATCGGGTTCCGCAGAGCCGTTGCCAGCGGCATCGCCTATCTGCCGCGCGACCGGCGCGCCGCGCTCCTCGGTGCGCACCACGGTGCCTCCGCGAAGGATCGAGATGCGATCCGAAAGCGACATCACCTCGTCCATGCGGTGCGTAATGAACAGGATGAGGCAGCCTTCACCGGCCAAGGTACGCATCAGCGAGAAAACGGATTCACGGTCGGCGAAGTCGAGCGCGGCGGTGACTTCGTCAAGGATCAGGATCTTGGGGTTGCGCACGACCGCACGGGCGAGAACGACGAGTTGCTGCGCGGCGAGCGGCAACAGGCCGGCTGGCTTGTCGAGAGGCACGTCGGTAATCGCGAAGCGCTTCAGCGCCGCTGCCGCCCTGTCGCGGCGCTCGTTGCGGGGCACTGTGCGCCGGAGCAGCCCATCGAGGCCGAGCAGGATGTTGTCGGTCACGGTGCGGTCTGGTGCGATCAGCACTTCCTGAAACACCGTGGCGAAATCTTGCGCCTGGAAGGCCGAAGGGTTGCTGCCCGAAAAAGGCTCGCCCTGCAGCAGGATCGTACCGCTGTCCGGCTGCACGATTCCGGACAAGAGCTTGACCATCGTGCTCTTGCCCGAGCCGTTCTCGCCCAGGATGGTGTGGATGGTCCCTGCCCGGAACGCGATCGAAGCGCTCCTGCACCACGATCGGGTGGCCGGCAATGCCTTCGACCAGCAGGATGCTGGCGTCCGCGAGCGCGACCGTCTCGCCATAGCGTTTGGATATGTTCCTGATTTCAAGCATGCCGTGTTTCGAAGCTGGCAAGCCGGCTCCCCTGAAAGGAGCCGGCTCGTTGTGTTTGTCTGTCGCAGGCGTTACTTCGCGCAGGCGTCGGGCACCTTCGAATAATCCCAACCCTTGGTCGGTGCGGGGTTGGAGAAATAGGTGTCGAGCCATTCCTCCGGCATCGGGTCCTTCGGTGGGATCGGAAAGATGGAGACTGCATCCGGCGTCATGCAGTCCTTGTACCAGGCGCCGAGGTCGGCGTTGTGGACCGGCGGGATCGGGATCAGCAGCGTGTTCAGCTTCGGCTTCTGGCCGTCCAGCATGCGCTCGCCGACCCGGAACAGCGTCTCCGCGGTCCAGTGCGGCAGCACGGCATGGCCTTCGAATCGATACTTGTCCGGATTGGCTTTCCAGTAGCCCAAAGCGTCACCCGTGATCGAACCGGTGATCAGCGGCGCCGGCCGGCCAGCCTCGGCGAAGGCCTCTGCGACGACGCGGCTTTCGCTGCCGGTCGTCCACACCGCGTCGATCGGCGCCGGATTGGTGGCGATCGCCTGCAGCACGACCCGCCATCCGGCTCGGCCTTGCCGATCGCCATCATCATGTCATAGCCCCAGCGCGCATAGTTGGAATCGACATTGATCGCGTTCGGGCTGGTCACCGAACCAGCAGCCGTGATGAACGGGATGCCGGCCTTGGCTGCCGCGTCGATCGCATCGTCGAGCGCCGTCGCCGAGCCCGGGATCGAGGTGATGATCGAGCACTTCTTGTCGATGAAGGCGCGGATCTGATTAATCTGCTGGCTGGCATCGTTGTTGGAATCCGAGACTTCGAAGCTGGATACGGTGCCGTCGGCAATCAGCCCATCGACGAGGCGTTTCAGCTCCTTGGTGACCGTCACCCGCCACGGATTGCCCTGGTAGGATTCCGAGTGGCACCATTTCCAGGGCTTCGGCGGCGGGGTGAAGTTGTCCCAGGCCGAGGGCAGCACCTTCTGCGGCGCGCCGTCATACTGCGCCTTGAGTTCGGTCGGCAGTCCGCCGATGACGCCCTGGACATCCTCGGCAAAGGCGGTCGTCGCAAGTGAGGCGAGAGCGGTTGCGGCCAGCAGGCCGCGGATCGTGTTTTTCATTATTGTCTCCTCCGTTCGGTTTGGTTCAGGCTCCTCCACCGGCAGCGCCGGACACCTGCACTGGGTTACTTTCCCGGAACAGGCGATTGAGATCGGCGACGACCTGGCCGGCGGGGTGGCCTGAAGTCATGCCGGAATTGACGCGATCGGACGCCGCTTGCTGGAACGTCATGTAACCGTCATGGCGCGGCCGCACCCAAGCGCCTTCGAGCGTGGCGCGCGTATCCCTGTAGAAATTGCCGGCCGCCGCATTGACCATCCGGTCCTCCCAGGCGGCGGCATGGCCCGGCTGACCGCCAGCGGCAGCATAGGGACCGCGTTGGACGTCGCCGCTGGCGATCCAGTAGGCGAAATCGATCGCGGCCTCCTTCGCCTTTGAGAAGGCCGATACAGCGATCCCGGTGCCGCCAAGCGCCGAACCGACCTGGCCAGCGTTCCCGATGACCGGGATGTCGGCAAAGGCCAGCCGATTTGGGCGAAACCCGGCCATCGCATAGGAGACATAACCATAGATCAGCGGCACGCAGACGATGCGGGAGCCGGCCTCAGCCATGCGTTCGGAGACGGCAATCGGATCCATCTCGAAGCAGGCAGGATCGAGCACCGCGGCAATCTCGCGCATCCTCTCGAAGACTTCGCTGCCCGTCTCGACATCGATCAGATCGCGCGACGGATCGGTCGCGCAGGGATGCCCGAGATTGCCGGCCAGCGTGTAGAAGGTCATCAGACAATGCGGCGGCCGCAGCGGCAGCAGCACACGGCCTTGCCGGGCAAGATCGAGCACCTCGCTCCACGTCGCTGCCGGCGCATCGAGCGCATCCGGCCGCCAGGCCTGGACTTGGGTGGCCGCATCGATGGGAAAGGCCCATTGCCGGCCTTGCCAGGCGTAGCTTGGATAGGACTGGCCGACACTGCCTGCGGCAAGTGCTGCGCGCTCGGTCTCGCGCTCCACGACATCCAGCGGCTCGAGGCAGCGCTCGGCCGTGATCTGCCCGACATGCGGATGGTCGATGACGATCAGGTCGTAGGCGCGCGCCAGCTCCTCGACGGGGAAGGATTCGAAATCCTGCAGCGAGCGCTTGTCCCATTCGATCGTGACGCCGGTCTTCTCTTTCCAGAGCAACGAGCAGGCGACCATCGGATCGTAACCGCGCGGATGGCTCCAGGTCATGCCCTTGAGCGTCTGGGAACTCACAGGCCGAACTCCTCGCGAATCCCTGCGCTGTGCTCACCGATGCGTGGCGCTGCACGGTCGACCTTGGCCCTGATGCCATCGACCCTCAGCGGCGAACGGGTGGTGAGGATGGAAACATCGTCCTCGCGCGTCACCGTCTGCAGCATGTCGAGAGATTGAAAACCCTCGCTCGCCAGCATTTCCGGCCAGGTCAGCACCTTGGCGCACCAGATGTCGGCCGGCTCCAGAATGGCAAGCCATTCGTCGATTGTTTTGGTGGCGATCCTCTGCGCGATGATCGCCTTGATGTCGTCGCGGGCCGTAAACCAGGATGCCGGCTTGTCGCGATATGGCGCCAGTTCGTTCAGCGACAGCAGATCGGCCAATTTGGGGATCGGTGTCATGGCGATGGCGAGATAACCATCCTTGGCCGGATAGACGCCGTATGGCGCCGAGAGATAGGCGTGCGCGCTGCGGAAGCTCGAGCGCCTGGGCAAGCGGCGGCCGTCATTGAGATGCGTGGTCAGCACCTCGAACTGGAAGTCGACCAATGCTTCCAGAAGGCTGGTCTCGATATGGCTGCCCTGGCCGGTGATGCCGCGCCGCACCAGTGCGGCCAGGATGCCTTGCGCGCAGGCCGCGCCCGCCAGCATGTCGCCGATGGCGAGCCCGAACGGCACCGGCCCCTGGTCCTCGTCGCCGTTCAGCCACATGACGCCGGAGCGCGACTGCGCCAGCAGGTCCTGGCCGGGGCGTTTCACCCATGGGCCTTCCTCGCCATAGCCGCTGATCGAGGCATAGACGAGCCGCGGGTTGATCTTGCGCACGGCCTCGTAGTCGAGGCCGAGGCGCTCGATGACCCCAGGCCGGAAATTCTGGATCAGCACATCCGCCTTGGCCAGCAATCCGCGCAACACCTTGAGGTCAGCTTCGTTCTTTAGATCGATGGCGAGGCTTTCCTTGGCCCGGTTGATGGCATGGAAGATGGTGGAATCGCCGCCGATCTCCGTGTCGCTGAGATAGAGCCGGCGCGACAGGTCACCGCCGTCAGGACGCTCGATCTTGATGACACGGGCGCCGAGGTCGAGCAGCCTGAGCGAGCAGTACGGCCCGGACAGGAATTGGCTCATATCGACGATCACGAGGCCGGCAAGCGGCAATTCGGCTGCTGCCGGCATCGTTATTTCTCCGTCTTGCCGGCGAAATCGGCCGGGTTGCGGTACTTCACCGTTTGCAGGTGCTCGCAGTAGAGAACGAGTTCGCCTTCGCCCTTGAACACTTCGTAGCTGGCGCGGATCAGCCCCATCTCCTTGTAGCGGGGCTTCTTGTCGAGATTGGAGCGGATCGAATAGATCGTGTCGCCGATGAAGACAGGCTTGATGAACCGCAGCTTGTCGTAGCCATAGGAAAAAGCGTTGACGCAGTTGGTCGCGACCAGCCCCAGCCCCGCCGAAAAGACGAAGGCGCCGGCGATCAGCCGCTTGCCGAATACGCCTTCGCTCTCGGCAAACATCTGGTCCTGCACGTAGGGGTGGATGTCGAGAACCAGCGTATTGAAAAGGTGGCTGTCGCCTTCCGCCATCGTGCGCCGCAATGAGCGGATCTTCTGGCCGACCGGCCAGTCCTCGTAGAACCAGTTCTCCGCGTTCCATACCGGCAAGACGGCGTGCTCTTGAGGCATGTTTTTGGGATATGTCGAAGCGACGCCGACAGTGGGGGCGAAATCATTCATGGGTGATGGCTCCGGCGCTCTCGCAGGAGGCTTCGAGCAATCGTTGAACACGCCTCAAAGCGTCTGAATGCACGACGTCTCCTCCCGGCAATCTTCTTTTGTAAATAGTATTTTCACATATGGGGTTGCGTTGCAAGCGAGGACAGGCGAAATTTTGGGCGCTGGCGCGCTGAAGCGCCGGCGGGCAGGGGAGGAAAATCATGAGCAACGCGCGGCTGGTCTTTGTCGGTAGCCTGAACCGCGAGGCGCCCTATTTTCAGGGCGCGCGGGGCGTCGGCCTCGGCGTTTACAGCTTCGACGAGCAAACGCTGGAAATCCGGAAACTGGCCGAAACCAACGACGTCGACAACCCGACATTCCTGTCGGTCACCCCGGACGGTTCGCGCATCTACGTCAATTCGGAAGTGTTCACCTGGCGCGAGGGAACTGTCTCGGCCTACGGCTTCGATCGTGTGTCGAATATGCTGAGCTATCTCAACAAGCAGCCTTCGCTCGGCAGCATCACCGCCCACAACACCATCACCCGTGACGGCACCAAACTGCTCGTCGCCAACTACGGCTTGGGAGAGGGCGGTCCGGACCGCGCTGTTGTTGTCTATGGTTTCGAAAGGGATGGCGCGCTGTCCGCGCCGCTCGCCAGCGTGTCGCACAAAGGCACCGGGCCGAACGCTGCACGGCAGGAGCGCTCGCACGCTCACAGCGTCACCGAAACCATTGGCGGGGGGACGGCGATCGTCGCCGACCTCGGCATCGACAGGCTGGTGTCCTATCGGATCGGGCCAGATGGAAGCCTGACGAAGTCAGCCGAATCCGCTTTGCCGCCGGGCGCCGGCCCGCGCCACATTGCCCTGCACCCAAACGGGCGCTTCGTCTTTGTCATGAACGAGCTGGATTCGACCGTGGTGTCGATGGCGTTGGACCAAGCCAGCGGCAGGCTTACGGTCATCGACGCCAAGCCTGCAGTCCCGGCCGAGGTTCGCGACAGCAACCACTGCGCCGATATCCAGATCTCGCCGGATGGCCGTTTCGTCTACGGCTCCAATCGTGGCCATGACAGCATCGTCATCATGGCCGTCGACCAGAACACCGGCGCGTTGAGCCTCGTCGGCTATATCCCTTGCGGCGGTGCGACGCCGCGCAACCTCGCGCTGACGCCGTCAGGCGGCCACCTGTTTTCCGCCAACCAGAACGCGGACCGCATCTCGATCTTCGCCCGCGATGCCGACAGCGGCCTGCTGACCGACACCGGGCGGGCCATCGAGATCGGCACGCCGATGTGCGTCAAAATCGTCGCTTGAGCACCGGCAAAGCCGCCAATTTTCGTAGTCAAAGCAGCAGCCGAAGGTGATCCGGATCAAGCCTGCTGGATTGCCGAGAGCTTCCAGCTTGAGCCGTTCTGACGCGTGAACGTCCACAGTTCGGTCGTCTCTGTCGGATGGCCTTCGTCGCCCTCGACCACCTTGCCGCTGGCTCGATCGCGCATCACATCGCGCGACTCATAGCGTAGCGCGGCCGTGGCATAGTCGCGGTCGTCCTCGCGCCAGCTTTCGGCGATGTCGGCCTGCAGCAGGGTGACGTCGGACACGTCGTTCCTGAGGCCCTTCTGGGCATTTTCGGCCAATTCCTCCGACAGATAGGACACCATTTCGGGGGTCACCAATCGGCGCAACGCGGCATGGTCTTCACGCCCAAAGGCTTCCTGCACATCGGTCAACAGCTGCTGGAAGGCGTCGAGATCCGTCTGGGCCAGCGTGATCTCCTCGGAACCGGTGGCCGGGGAGCTTTCCCCTGAACCGCCGCCAAAACCGGGAATCGTGAAGGGACGTGCCGTGTCCGCACCATTTGCGCGGTTTTCAAACCGCGAAGCCTGGCCGTTGCCGGCTCCGGCTCCGGCTCCGGCGAGCGCGGGACCACGCGCGGATTGCGACCGGAAGAACCTGATCGCCAGCATGATCGCACCGCCGATGAGCAGGGCCTGAAGCAGGAAGCCGAACATGCCGGCCAGACCGCCGAAGCCTTGGCCGAGCAGCAGCCCGACCAGGCCGCCAATCAGCAGGCCGCGCATCATCGTTCCGCCGAAGCCGCTAAAGAAGCTGGGCCTCTGCAGCCCGGCTTGCGGCTGCCGGGCTGGACTGTTCACACCGGTGTTGGGCGTCATCGAACGTTCGATCGGCGCGGTCGGCGCCGGTGTGGTCCTGGTCGGCGGCGCCGATTGGAACGTACGCGTGCCGCGACTGCCGAAGCTGCCGCCGCGACGGGCTTCGGCATGATCGATCGCGACCATGGAGAATGCGAGGAACAAACCTGCAAAGAGAGCGGCAAATCGGTTTGTGCGGGAAATCATCGGGGCGGACCTTTGTCGATGCGGTTTCGGATGTTCTCGGCAAACACCGGCCCTGCAGGGGCCGGCGTCACACGGTCAATCGAACAGCTCTTCGAAGAATGACTTCTTTCGCTTCGGATAGCGGTGGCCATGCGAGCGGGAATAATCGTCATCGCGGCCTTGGCTATATTGCGGCTGAGCGAATTGTGCAGGCTGCGGCTGCGGTGCGGGCGCCGCGTCCTTGCTCGACCGCTCGACGATCTTGTCGAGCTCTCCGCGATCCAGCCAGACGCCGCGGCACTGCGGACAATAGTCGATCTCGATACCTTGGCGTTCGCTCATCACGAGCGCGACGCGGCAGGAGGGGCAAACCATACCAAGCAGGGAAGATGTCATCAGGGGCTCCAAACCTTTTTTAGAATGAGCCCGCTCGACCGAAACAATAGAAAGGGGCCCGTTATAGCGGTCCGACATCACGGCCGCTGAAAGCGGCAGTCAGAGGGGCCCGGCCCGCAACCGGGATTTAGGACTGGAGGGCCGGGCCTTCAAGGGCGTCGCAAGAATGATTTGTCCGCTATCGCGGATATGATCCTTCAAGCGCGGTCATTCGGCAGCCGCGCTGACGCCGGCGACGGCTTGAGCATCACCGCGATGTTGCCGGACAGTGCCGCCGATCCGCAGTCGAAGACACTCCCTTTAAGGTGTAGCGTTCCGGTGCCATAAGATGGCTGACGGAATATGCGCATCGCAGGAGAGACAGTTCATGACCAAAGGTTCGGATCTGTTCGTGGCGGCCCTCGAGAACGAAGGGGTCGAGCGGATTTTCGGCATTCCGGGCGAAGAGAATCTCGACATCGTCGAATCGATCCGCCGCTCGTCGATTCAGCTGATCCTGACCCGCCACGAGCAGGCGGCCGCCTTCATGGCCGCCACCTATGGCAGGCTCACCGGCAAGCCGGGCGTGTGCATCACCACGCTTGGTCCGGGCGCGCTCAATCTGACGAGCGGCTCCGCCTACGCGCTGCTCGGCGCGATGCCGATGATCATGATCACCGGCCAGAAGGGCATCCTTTCATCCCGGCAGGCACGTTTCCAGATCGTCGACATCGTCGCGGCGATGAAGCCGCTGACCAAGCTGTCGCGCCAGATCGTCTCGCCGAAGATGATCCCCTCGCTGGTGCGCGAGGCCTTCCGCGTTGCCCAGGAAGAGCGCCCCGGCCCCGTGCATCTGGAACTGCCGGAAGATATCGCGGCGGCCGAGTGCGAGCCGGTCGCGCTGGTGCCGACGCATCCGGTCGACCTGCCTCTGGCCAGCCCGGACGCGCTCGATCGCGCCGCCCGCATGATCATGGAGGCCAAGCGTCCGCTGCTGATGTTCGGCGCGGCGGCGTCACGCCCGCGCGTGACCCCTGATATCGCCAAGTTCGTGCTGCGCACGCAAATTCCCTATTTCACCACGCAGATGGGCAAGGGCACCGTGCCAGGCGGTACCGAGCTCTACATGGGAACGGCGGCGCTTTCGGAACGCGATTATGTGCACGAGGCCATCGAACAGGCCGACCTGATCATCACCATCGGCCACGACACGGTCGAGAAACCGCCCTTCATCATGGGCGCCAACGGACCGAAGGTCATCCATGTCGGGTACCAATCGGCCGATGTCGAGCAGGTCTATTTTCCGCAAGCCGAGATCGTCGGCGATCTCGGCCCTTCGCTGGCGCTGCTGGCCGATCGTGTAGAAGGCAAGATCCCCAACGCCCAGGCCCTGCTGCCACTGCGGGAAGGCATTTTGAACCGCATCGCCGCGCGCGCCACCGAAGACCGCTTCACGCCGCAGCGCATCGTGCACGACGTGCGCGCGGTGATGCCTGCGGACGGGATCCTCGCCCTCGACAACGGCATGTACAAGATCTGGTTCGCGCGCAACTACCGCACGCGCATGGCCAACACACTGCTGCTCGACAATGCGCTAGCCACCATGGGTGCGGGCCTGCCGTCGGCGATGATGGCGGCGCTACTCTATCCCAACCGCCGCGTCATGGCGATCTGCGGCGATGGCGGCTTCATGATGAACAGCCAGGAACTGGAGACGGCGGTCAGGCTCAAGCTCAACCTCGTCGTGCTGCTGCTGGAAGACCATGCCTACGGCATGATCCGCTGGAAGCAGGCGGTCGATGAGTTCCCGGATTTCGGCATGACCTTCGGCAATCCCGACTTCGTCAGATACGCCGAGGCCTATGGCGCCAAGGGGACGAGGGTCGATGCTATCACCGACCTTCGGCCCGCGCTGGAGCAGGCATTCGCCGGCGGCGGCGTGCATCTCGTCGTCGTGCCTGTCGACTATTCCGAGAACATCAGGGTGCTCGTCGACGAGTTGCGCGAGCGGCTGCCGGCGCCGCGGTCGACCTGACAGTTGCCGATCAAAGACGGCTGCGCGGCGTGGACAAAGTCCCGATCGCCGCGCAGCCGGACGTCCTATAGCTTGCAGTAAGGCGTCACCGGGGCGATCGTGCCGAAATCCTTGACGATCTCGTAGCTGATACCGTCCGCCGCCGCCTTGCCAACATAGGAATGGCAGAGCGTGTGATTGTTGCTGGCATCGACGCGGATCTTGCCTTGCGGCGCATCGAACTCGATTGTCGGCAGTGCCTTGAGCACATCGTCGTCCTTCAGCGATCCGGCCTTTTCGGCGGTCAGCGCATAGAGATGCAGGCCGTTATAGCCGGCTTCGCCGATGCCGTTGACCATCTTCTCCTGACCGAATTTCTCGCGGAAGCTCGAGATGAACTTCTTGTTGACCGGGTTGTCGAGCGCCATCCAGTAGGGCTGCGGCGCATAGGTGCCGGCGGCGACGCCGGGCGGCAGCGCATCCTTGTTGAAGACCTCGTCGAGCGGCGCGATCAGCGGCTGCTTGATGTCGAAGCTGCGATATTGCTTGAGCTGGGTGACGGCGTCGTTGCCGACCACCATCGACCAGACGACATCGGGCTTCAGCGACTTGATCTTCTGGAAGGCGGGGCCAAAATCCGTGGTGCCGAACGGATAATAGTCGGCGCCGATGATCTTGCCGCCGGCCTTCTCGTAGGCAGCCGTGATCGCCTCGGTCATCTTCTGCGGCCAGGCATAGTCGGAGGCCATGATGTAGATGGTCTTGCCGAGATTCTCGGCGACCCACGGCATCATCGGGTCGACCTGCTGCATCGGGATTGGTCCGGTGGCCACGAAGTAGCGGTTGCACTCGCCACCTTCGAAATTGGTCGGGTAGAAGAACAGCTTCTTGGCCTTCGAGGTCACGGAAAGCGTTGCACTCCGCTCGGGCGAAATGATCGTGCCCATGATCACGTCGACCTTGTCTTCGTTGAGGAGCTTGCGCGCCTTGTCGATCGAGCCCTTGGTCGTGGTCTGGTTGTCCTCGATGAACAATTCGACCTGGCGGCCGCCAATGCCGTTGGCGGCATTGAGTTCGGCGGCGGCCAGCTTGTAGCAATTGAGCAGCGTCTCGCCGAGGATCGCCTGCAGCCCGGTGATCGGGATCGACAGACCGACCTTGACGGTGTCGGCGGCACGCAGGATCGATGGCGCGCCGATCATGGCGAAGGCGGCGGCGGCGCCTGATTTCAGGACAGTTCTTCTGCTTATCATTGTTGTGTTCCCTTCCAGTCCAGGCGCGCCCCATGCACGCCTTACAAAGCCAAGAGGTCTTTCAGCAGGGTCTCGTCGGCGAACACCTCAGGGGTGCCTTCGTGCACGATCCTGCCCTTCTCCATCACCAGGCAGCGGTCCGCCGCCTTGAGAACGAGATCGAGATTCTGTTCGACGAGGACAATCGCGATGCCGCGCTCGCGGGCGATGCGCGGCACCAGTTCGGCGATCGACTGCACGATGTTCGGCTGGATGCCTTCCGAGGGTTCGTCGAGCAGCAGCACCGACGGTAGGCCGCACAGCGCGCGGCCGATAGCGAGCATCTGCTGCTGGCCACCCGAAAGGGTGCCGGCGACCTGCGCCTCGCGTTCGCGCAGGATCGGAAAATAGCCGAAGATGTCGGCCGGAATGCCGCCGGCGCCGCGATCTCGGGCGGCGCGGGTGCCGACTTCCAGGTTCTGCCGCACGGTCAGCTGGTTGAAGATGCCACGGCCCTGCGGCACATGCGCGATGCCCGCGCGCGCCCGGCGGAAGGCAGCGGCATTCGTGAGATCCTTGTCGCCGAGAACCACCGCTCCGCCGCTTACCTTCAAGCCGCCGGCGATGACGCGCAGCAGCGTCGTCTTGCCGGCACCGTTGCGGCCAAGCAGGCCGACGACTTCGCCCGGCGCGACGCTGAGGTCGATCCCGTTCAGCACCGGAAGCAGGCCGTAGCCGGCCGAAACAGCAACTGTCCGCAGCATGGTCAGCGCCTCCCCAGATAGACGTCGCGGACCATCTCGTCGGCCTCGATGTCGTGGAAAGGACCGCTGCGCAGCCGCCGCCCCTGATGCAGCACCAGCGTTTCGCAGTTCAACGCCCGCACGAAGCGGATGTCGTGCTCGACCGCGACGACCGAGAACTCGCCCTTGAGCCGCAGCAGCATTTCGGCGGTCGCCATCGTCTCCTGCGGCGTCATGCCGGCGGTCGGCTCGTCGAGCAGCAGCAGCCTCGGTTCGATCGCCAGCGCCATGCCGATCTCGAGCCATTGCTTCTGGCCGTGCGCCAGCGCGCCGGCCAGCGTGCTGGCGCGATTGCCAAGCGCGACCAACTCCATCAGTTCACCGACCGGGCGAGCCGGCGAGGGCGCGCCCCACCGTGCGACCTTGAGGTTGTCTTCCACCGACAGGCTGGGAAAGACGGAAGGAATCTGGAACTTGCGGGCGATGCCGAGCCGCGCGATGCGATGCAGCGGCAGGCCGGCTATGTCGTGGCCGAGGAAGCGAACGCTGCCACTCGTCGGGCGAAGCGTGCCGGTCAGCACGTTGAGGAACGTGCTCTTGCCGGCTCCGTTCGGCCCGATGATGCAGCAGAGTTCCTTGTCGCGGACCGTCAGGTTCAACCCTTCGAGCGCTTGAAGCCCGCCGAACCGGATACCGACGTTTTCGGCCTGAAGCAGGACATCGCTCATTGCGCCTGCCTCCGGCCTTTGAACAGGCTCTTCAACCGCGCGTAGATCGACAGGATGCCGTCGGGCAGCAGAAAGACGATGATGACGAAGACGCAGCCGAGCAGAAGCGGCCACAGGCTCGGGTTGAAGCTGCTGATGGTCTGCTGCGCTCGTTGGATGACGATGGCGCCAAGCACCGGACCGAGCAGCGTGCCGCGTCCGCCGACAGCCACCCAGACGATGACTTCCGTCGACAGAAGCAGCCCGGAGAGGTCTGGCGCGACCAGCCCCGCCATGCAGACATAGAGTGCGCCGGCAAGCCCGGCGATTGCCGCCGACAGGATGAAGGTCACCAGCAGCCGCAATGGCGCATTGTGGCCGAGAGCCGCCGCCCGGACTTCATTGTCCTGGATGGCGGTCAGCACCGTGCCCCAGCGGCCACGGCTGATCGACCACAGCGCCAGCAAGACCAACGCGACGATGGCGGCCACGAAGATATAGGAGGGCAGATCCTGGCTGAGGTCGACATGCAGGCCGCCGACATCGAACGCGATCGGCGGGATGCCGATCAGCCCGCTGTCGCCGCCGGTGACCGAACTCCAGGAGACGGCGGCCTGCTGGCAGATCACGCCCATGGCCAGCGTGACGATGGTGAAGTAGCTGCCACGGATGCCGCCGAAGAACAGGAAATAGCCGATGATGGCGGCGACGAACGCAGCACCGGACACCGCGCCCATGACGCCGAGGAGGCTGCCGAAGGGGATCGCATCGTTGAGCGTGACCAGCGCCATGATGTAGCCGCCAATGCCGAAGAAGGCCGCATGCCCGAAACACAGGATGCCGGTGCGGCCCCAGAAGAAGTCGAGGCTCGCCGCGAACAGGCCGAAGATCAGCGCGTCGCGGATCACCGTCAGCTGGTAACCGTCGGCGAAGAACGGATAGGCAATGGCGAGCGCCGCGCAGACGGCGAAGACCAGCAGCCAGTTGCGGTCCCGGGCGATCATCGCGACGCCCCGTTGAACAGGCCGTTGGGGCGCAGCCGCACGGCGACGATGGCGGCGAGCAACACGATGGCTTGCGCCAGCGAGGGCGAGATCTGGTAGTTGAGCACACTGGTCAGTCCGCCGACGAAGATGCTGCCGGCGACGAGCCCACCGATCGAGCCGACGCCGCCGACGATGACGACGAAGAAGGCGTTGGCGAGATAGTTCACCCCCATCTGCGGCAGCACGATCGCCAGCGGCGCGACCAGCCCGCCGGCAAGACCCGCAATCGCCGCGCCGAAGGTGAAGGCCATGGCGTAGGTGCGTCGCGTGTTGATGCCGACGCCCTCGGCCATTTCGCGGTTCTGGATGACGGTGCGGATATCGAGCCCGAAGGACGTCCGGTTGATCAGCAGGATGACGCCGAGCAGGGTCAGCATGGCAATCGCGATCAGGATCAACCGGTACGCCGGATAGACGGTGAAGAACAGGTCGAGCGTGCCTTCGATGGGCGGCGTCACCGGTTTGGCGCCGAGCCCGAAGGTCAGTTCCAGTCCTTGCTGCAGGATGAGGCTGACGCCCCAGGTGGCGAGCACGGTC
This sequence comes from Mesorhizobium sp. B2-4-17, assembly GCF_006441275.1. Taxonomy (NCBI): domain Bacteria; kingdom Pseudomonadati; phylum Pseudomonadota; class Alphaproteobacteria; order Hyphomicrobiales; family Phyllobacteriaceae; genus Mesorhizobium; species Mesorhizobium sp. B2-4-17. The sequence continues at coordinate 85,605 of NZ_VFUX01000022.1, forward strand.
GAGACCGGCCGCGGATAAAGATGGCGGATGATGGCGAATTCCAGGATGGAGCCGACCGCCGCACCGGCAATCGGTGCGGCCGCCAACCCGACCCAGAAGGAACCGCCCACGCTCTGGATGAAATAGACCGCGAAGGCGCCGACGGTGACGAATTCGCCATGCGCCAGGTTGGTGACGTTCATCAGGCCGAAGCTGATCGCCAGCCCAAGCCCGACCAGCATCAGGATGCTGATCAGTGTCAGCGCATTGAGCAATGTGGTGACGACAAAATCCATCGCGTCAGGCCGCGCCGGCGAGGTGTTGACGCAGGCCAGCGACCAAGCCTTCGGCGGCATCGATCACATCAGCCTGATGCGGCTGCAACTCCTGCCCGGCCCATTCGTCGATATGGTCCGACAGCGGGTCGACCACCTCGGTCCGGTGATTGGCCAGCGTCTCGATGACGGCATGGCCGCAGAACGGCACATAGCCTTCGGAGTAGCCGCCTTCATGGGTCATCATTAGCCGTCCGTTCGAAACTTCGGCGGCCAGCGCCACCATGCGCGCCGCGAGGCGCCGGAAGCATTCGCTGTTCAGCATCATGCGGCCGAGCGGGTCGAAGCCCGACGCGTCGAAACCGGAAGCGACGATGACGAGGTCCGGCTTGAAGGCGCGCAGTGCCGGAGCGACGACGCGGTCGAAGGCCGCCTCATAGGCGCCGGTCCCACTGCCGGCCGGCAGGGGGATGTTGATGTTGTAGCCTTCGCCTTCGCCCTTGCCATTGTCGGCCAACGCGCCGCGTCCGGTCGGATAGAGATTGTCCTGGTGCAGGGAAATCGTCAGCACCGATGGGTCGGAATAGAACACGGTCTCGGTGCCGTTGCCGTGGTGCACGTCCCAGTCGACTATCGCCGCGCGGCCCAGCAGGCCTTCATGCTGCAGCCGGCGCACCGACACGCCGATATTGGAGAACAGGCAGTTGCCCATCGCCTGGTCAGGCTCGGCGTGATGCCCCGGCGGCCGCGCTAGCGCATAGGCGTTGTCGACGCGGCCAGTCAGCACCGCGCGCATCGCGGCGTAGGTGGTGCCGGCGGACAACAGGGCGATGTCGAAGCTGTTGAGGCCGATCGGCGCCTGCGGCCCGGCGAAGCCCGATCCGCGCTCGCTGAGCATCCTGATGTCGTCGACGTGGCGCCGTGTGTGTACGCGCAGCAGATCCTCGACCGAGACCGGCTCGGGAACGATCGGCACCAGATGGCGCGACAGGCCGCTGACCTGGATGAGGTTATTGAGCCGGCGCTTCGACCCGGGCGATTCCAGATGCCGGCCAGGCTCCACGAAACGGCCGGGAGGCATCATATCGGCGCTGGAGCCGGTGTCATGCCACATCAGCTGTTCGTGAAAAACGTAACCTGTCGCCATCCGCAACGTCTCCTAAAAACAAAGGGACGCTAGCAGGCTAACGATCGCGTGGCCCGACCCTAAAGAAGGGTTGTGCCGGATATCTATGCCCCTTCTTTCGGAGGGGGTCGGAGGTTCGCGGCGGCCTGCGCGGCGCGCACGGCCTGGACGCGGTTCGACACCGAGAGCTTGCCGAAAATGTTCTTCAAATGCCATTTGACCGTCGTCTCGCTCACCGACAGCGCGACCGCGATATCGCGGTTGGACATGCCTTCCGACAGGCAGCGCAGCAGCTCGGACTCGCGCTGAGTGAGCTGTTCCTTCTCGGCAACCGGCGCGGCTGGCTTGCGCGTTGCCACCGGCATTGTCTGCGCGGCATCGATGATGCGCGTCGCATAGGCTGACAGCGACGGATCGGTCTTCGCCTGAGCCGCGCGCAGCCGCATCAGTCCTTCGACAACAGGCCTGCCCTCGTCGACGAAGGAGCGGATGAAGCCAGAGGGCCGCGCAAGACGCAATGCTTCGAGGAGATGGCGATCGGCCTCGCGCGGGTCATGGCCGGCGCTCCTGGCGCGCAGGATCAGCGCCAGTATGTGGCGGCGCATGCGCCCGCTGCTTTTCGTTCGCTCCAGCAGATCGTCGAAAATCGCCACAGCCGCGGCATAGGATTTCTCCGCCGTCAGCAGCCTGCCTTCGGCGAAGTATTCGAACTCGTTGGCGATGCTTGGGAAGGTCTCGCTCCGATCGCGGCGATGTTCGTCGAGCAGGGCGCGCGCTTCCACGGCGCGGTTCTGGTCGATCAGCAGCCGGACGCGATCATGCACCAGAATTGAAGCGAGGCGGCGGTAGACTGAGCCACGCACGCGCTGGTAGACGCGCTCGAGCATGTCCAGCGCGACGTCGCCCCGACCGGTCAGCTGCAGCACGCGGGCATAGGTCGGCACGCTGGCCAGGGGATAGACGATGACCGCCGCGCCCTCGATCAACGGCCCGAGATTCTCGACCAGCGTCAGTGCCTCGCCGGACGCGTTGGTCTCGTAGGCAAGTTCGGCAAGCAGCGTTCCGGCGAGCGCCTCGGCATAGGAGTTCGCGCCGATCCGCGTTCTGGCCTCGATGATCGCATTGCGCAGCAGCCGTTCGGCGGCGGGCAGACGGCCGGCCGAGCGCTCGATGACGGCCATGTAGCAATTGGCGATGGTGACGCCGAGCAGGCTGCCGCTTCGCTCATGCGCCTTGCGCGCGGCGTCAACCGCCGCACGCGCGCCTTCGAGGTCGCCGAGCGCATAGAGATTGTAGCCGATGACATTGGCCGTGGCCCCCTCCATGAACCATGCGTCGGGCGCGATGATGCGCAGGGCGGCCAGCGCGGTGTCGCGCGCATCTTCGAACTGTTCCAGCGTGCTGTGCACGGCGGCCTCGAGAACGGCGAGTTCGGCCTCGATTGTGGTGCCGGTCAGCGTGCCCGGATCCTTGCTATCGCTTGGCCCGGTCTCGACAAGCTTGCGCGCATTGCTAAGCGTCTGCTGGGCGATCTCGGGCTGGCTGCTGTGCACCGCCAACCACAGCACCACGAGTTGCAGCCGGATGCGCTGGTCGACCAGTTTCCTGGGCAGCAGCGCCAGCAACTGGCGCACGTAAAGCAGCTGGCACTGGGCGATGAGCTCGAGCGCATTGTTCTCGACGAACACCGCCGCGCGGGCCTGGTCGCCGGCGGCCAGAGCGTGCCCGATCGCCTCGGTCAGCATCTTGCGTTCGCCGAACCATTCCGAAGCCGCGAGGTGCAGCGGCGCGATCATCTCCGGTTCACGCCGTTCCATCTCGCGGCTGAGGAAATCGTGGAACAGATGATGATAGCGGAACCAGCGCCGCTCTTCGTCCAGCGGCACCAGGAACAGGTTGCGGGTCTCGATCTCGGCGATATCAGCCTCGGCGTCCGCCGCGCGCATCACAGCCCGGCACGCCTCGGCGCTGAAACGCTCGAAGATCGAACTGTGGAGCAGGAATTTGGCCAGGGCTGGTGGCAGCTCCAGGAACACTTCCCCCATCAGGAAGTCAGCGACGTTGCGGTTGGCGCCGGTGAAGTTGCCGATGACGGTTTCTGGAGCATGCGCGGCGCTGAGCGACAGCGAGGCAAGTTGCAGGCCGGCGGCCCAGCCTTCGGTCCGCGAGCACAGGGTCTCCACCGTGCCGCTGCTGACGCTGAGGCCGAGCTTGTCATTGAAGAACGCTTCGGCTTCGGACGAGGCGAAGCGCAGATCGTCGGGGCCGATTTCGAAAACGTCGCCAAGAACCCTGAGCTTGCCGAGCTGCAGGTCGGGCAGGTTGCGCGAACCGATGACGAAGACGACGTTGGCGGGCGCCTGCCGCGTCAGCCGCTCCATGAACCGCTTCACCGCCGGCGCTTCGATGGCGTGGTAGTCGTCGAAGAAAAGGGTGATGTCAGCGTCACGCGCAGCAAGACCCGCCACAAGCGCCGCGAGCACGACATCGAGCTGCGGGATCGGGCTCGACTGGAAGGCGAGGTCGAGCTCGGCCGGGCTCTGGACGAGATGGCGCAACGCACCCACCAGATGCGACAGGAAGGCCCCTTCGTCATTGTCCGTCGCCTCGCAGGACAGCCATGCGGTCAACCGGCCGTGGCGCGCGACTTCCGCGGCCCACTGCGTCATCGTCGTCGACTTGCCGAAGCCGGCGGGCGCGGCAAACAGCACGATGCGCGTGTCGACATGCCGCTCCAGCTTCGACAGGATGGTCTCGCGCCGTACCCACCGGCGATGGTGGGGCGATGCCTGGCTGGCTGGTCGCGAAGACGGTCTCATCTGACGCCGGGCATCCATTCCGTTTCGATCAGCGGGATTTGCGGTGCGCAATCGCGCGGCAAGGTTCCCTTGATCCGGGGATCGTCGGTGATTTCGAAACCCGCCGCATACGGTTCAAATCCGCAAGCCCTGTAGAAACCGATGACGCTGTGATGATCGATGCTGCTGGTGTGCAGCCAGATACGGCTTGGGCCGAGGCCCCATGCCTGGCCGAGCGCGCCGGCCATCAGCCGCTTGCCGAGGCCTCGGCCGGTCAAGGAAGGGAGCAGGCCGAAATAGGTGATCTCGATCTCGCTATTTTCGGCTACTCGGAACTCAACCATGCCGACATGTGCGCCGCTCTCGTCGTGGGCGTAGTAGACATGCTGGCGAGGGTCGGAAAAATGCGCGGCGATTTCGGCATCCGACATTTCGGCGGCGCGATCCCAGAGCCAGGGAGCGCCGATCTCGAGGAAGGTCGCGCGGTAGGAGGCAATCTCGGACCTTGTGATGCGGGTCATTGCCAGCGGTTGGGCGAGACCCGGCACCGGCGCACGCGCCTCCATCCACGTCACCGCATTGACGATCTTGCCGGCCGGTATGCGCCGGTAACCGGACGCGAGATCGGTGACTTCATCCGGCAATGTGCCCTCGGTGACCAGCATTTGTCCTCGATCTTTCGTCGCGCCGCCTTGCCGGCCTGCAAGAAGCTGATGCCAACTCTGTGCTCGCCTGCCAAGAGGTTCCACAGGTGGGTCATGATTTTGGCCCGCCTGTCACTTGCATTTCAAGGGAATGGCATATGAGATATGATACACCATCCATGGGAAAGCGGAACATCATGCCTGAGCGTATTGCCGACGATGCCATTTTGCGCGCGGTTGACGACGGCTTCACGCGGCAGGTCTCGTTCCTGGCGGACCTTGTACGCTTTCCCTCTCAACGCGGCGAGGAGCACGCAGCGCAGAGCTTCATGGCGGCGACCTACGAGGCCAATGGCTACGCGGTCGACATGTGGCGTGTCGACGTCGACGACATTCGCGGCCTACCGGGTTTTTCGCCGGTGGCGGTGTCCTATGACGATGCCTTCAATGTCGTCGCAACCCACACACCACGAAACGCAACCGGCCGCTCGCTGATCCTCAATGGCCACATCGATGTGGTGCCAACCGGACCGCTCGACCGCTGGGCCCGTGACCCCTACGATCCGGCGATCGAGGATGGCTGGATGCATGGCCGTGGCGCCGGCGACATGAAGGCCGGCCTGTCGGCTTGTCTCTATGCGCTGGCCGCCTTGCGCAGCCTTGGCTATCAGCCGGCCGCGAAAGTGTTCCTGCAGTCGGTGGTCGAGGAAGAGTGCACCGGCAATGGCGCGCTCGCTTGCCTGCAGCGTGGCTACCGTGCCGACGCGGCCTTCATTCCCGAACCGCTGGAACCGAGATTGATGCGGGCACAGGTCGGGCCGATCTGGTTCAGGGTCGAGGTTGACGGCGACCCGCAGCATGCTTCGGGTGCCTTCTCGGCCGGCGCCAACGCCATCGAAAAGGCCTTCGTCATCATCCAGGCATTGAAGCAGCTGGAAATCGTCTGGAACACGCGCAAGGTGGATGATCCGCATTTCTGCGATCACCCCCATCCGATCCGCTTCAACCTCGGCAAGATCGAAGGCGGCGAATGGACGTCGAGCGTTCCGGCGCGCTGCGTCTTCGAAATGCGGGTCGCGACCTATCCCGGCCAGAAGCTGGAAGACGCCAGGGCCGAGCTCGAAGCCTGCATCGCCGATGCGGCCCGGGCCGATCCATTCCTGGCCAATCGCCCGCCCAAAATGACCTATAATGGCTTCATGGCCGAAGGCTATGTGCTGGAGGGCGCCGACGAGATAGAAGCCGTGCTGCGGCGCAGCCATACCGCTGTGTGGGGCGAGCCGCTGCAGGAGCATGTCACCTCGGCGACAACGGATGCGCGTTTCTTCGGCCTCTATGCCGACACGCCGGCGATCGTCTATGGCCCGATCTGCCGCATGCCGCATGGCTATGACGAGGCGGTCGATCTCGATTCGGTGCGCAAGGTCACCCAGACCATCGCGCTGTTCATCGCCGGCTGGTGCGGTCTCGAGCCGATCGATCCCGAGGTGAGATCATGAATGCGTCAGTGCCCGATGCTTTCGGCGAAACGCTCGCCGAGGACGCGCCTGACGTTTCGATCGCCGATGCTTTGGCCATTTTGCGCCGACACTACGGGCTGACCGGCACCGCGCGTCCGTTGCCGGGCGAACGCGACCACAATTTCCACATCCAGACCGAAGGCGAGGGCGAGTTCGTCCTGAAGGTCTCCCATCCGGCCGAAGAGGCCGGCTTTACCGACTTTCAGAACAAGGCGCTCGACCATATCCTTGCAGTCGACCCGACCTTGCCGGTCCCCTCGGTGCGCAAAAGCCTTGCGGGCGATGCGCAGTTTGCGGTCAGCATCGAGGGAGCGCCGCAACGCATCATCCGGCTGGTCACCTATCTGCCCGGCCAGTTGCTCTCGCGCTCGCCCGCCTCGGAGGCGCAGGATCGCAATCTCGGTATCTTCCTCGCCCGGCTTGGACGGGCACTGCGCGGCTTCTTCCACCCGGCCGCCGGCAGCGACCTGCTCTGGGACATCCGCAAGGTGGCGAAGACCCGGCCGATGCTGGCGCATATCTCGGATGCTCGCCACCGTGCCATGGTCGAGCGCGTCATCGACGCCTTCGAGGAGCATGCGGCGCCGGTCATCCCCGGCTTGCGCGCGCAGATCGTCCACAACGACATGAATTCATACAATGTGGTGATGGACGCCTCGCGGCCGGAAATGGTGAGCGGCATCCTCGACTTCGGCGACATGATCCATTCGCCGTTGATCTGCGACCTCGCCATCGGCGCCGTCTATCGCTGGCCGGCTGAAGGCCATCCGCTGGCGCCCGCCGCGCGCTTCGTCGCCGGCTACCAGTCGGTGCAGCCACTCGAGGCCGAAGAGATCGGCATTCTTTTCCACCTGATCCGTGCCCGCCTTGCGCTCATCGCCAACATCGCCAGCTGGCAAGCGGAGCGCTTCCCGGCCAAGCGCGATTATGTCCTGCGCCTCGCCACCGAAGTCTGGACCTCGCTCGAACGGCTGGACGGGCTGTCGTCGGCGGACGCCCGCCGTTATTTTCTCGATCATTCCAATCCGGAGTAGATGCTCGTGTCCCAGTCCTCGCCATATCCTGCAAACGCCGTCGCTAATGCCGGCGCCTCGGCACAGGAGCACGCCCTGCTCGAGCGCCGCGCCAGGCTGCTTGGGCCGACCTACCGCGCCTTCTACCGCAACCCGATCCATCTGGTGCGCGGCAGCGGCGTCTGGCTCTACGATGCGCAGGGGCGCAAATTCCTCGACGCCTACAACAATGTGGCCTCGGTCGGGCATTGTCATCCGCGTGTCGTCGAGGCGCTGTCGGATCAGGCCGCCACGCTAAACACCCACACCCGCTATCTCAGCGAGATCATCCTCGACTACGCGGAAAGACTGCTCGGCAGCCTGCCGCCGCATCTCGGCCACGCCATGTTCACCTGCACCGGCAGCGAGGCCAACGACCTTGCCATCCGCATCGCCCAGCATTCGAGTGGCGGCACTGGCGTCATCATCACCGACTTCGCCTATCACGGCGCGACGATCGCGACCGCGCAGCTGTCGCCGGCGGCGGTCGGGGCCAAGGGCGTGCCGGCACAGCACAGGACCGTGGCAGCGCCGGACACATTCCGCGACCATGGCCGCGCCGCGCATGATTTCGCCAGGAATGTCGCCGCCGCCATCGAGGATATGCGCGCGCAGAATATCCGCCCGGCCGCGCTGCTGCTCGACTCGGCCTTTTCCAGCGACGGCATTTTCTTCCCCGAAGCTTCTGTCATGCGCGAGGCGGCGGATCACGTCAGGAAGGCCGGCGGCATCGTCATCGCCGATGAAGTCCAGTCCGGCTTCGGCCGGCTCGGCCAAGGCATGTGGGGCTTCGCCAATTACGGCCTCGAACCCGATATCGTCACCATGGGCAAGCCGATCGGCGACGGGCATCCGATGGCCGCGGTGATCGTACGGCCTCAGCTCGTCTCCTCGTTCGGCTCGAACACCGGCTACTTCAACACATTCGGCGGCAATCCGGTCGCCGCCGCCGTCGGCATCGCTGTCCTCGAGGTGATCGAGGGTGACGGGCTGATCGAGAATGCACGGACGGTCGGCGCCTATACGCGCGACTTGCTCGATTCCTTGCAGGGCCGCCACGGCATGGTCGCCAACGTCAGGCACAACGGCCTCTATTTCGGCGTCGAGTTGACGGCGGGGAGCGATGAGGCGCTGGCTGCCAGCAAGACCTCGTCCGTCGTCGAAGCCATGCGCGAGGATGGCGTACTGATCTCGTCGTGCGGTCCGCGCGGCAATGTGCTGAAAATCAGGCCGCCGCTGCCGTTCGCCCGTGACAATGCCGAGCAGCTGGCCGAGACGCTCGATCGCGCCTTGTCGAACTGGTGACCAGAGCGGGCCGCGCATGCTGAAGCTCGAACATCAAACCCTGAATGATCGCGCCTATGGCGCGCTCAAGCAGGAGTTGATTTTAGGCGGCTTCAGCCCGGGTCAGACGCTCGTCATACGCAAGCTCGCCGAGACCTTCGGCATCTCGACCACACCGATCCGCGAGGCGCTGCAAAGGCTGGTCGCCGAACGGCTGCTCGAGATGCAGAACAACCGCTCGATCATTGTGCCGTTGCTGTCGGCCCCTGCTTTCGAGGAACTGACCCACATCCGCATCGCCGTAGAAGGGCTGGCAGGTGAGATGGCCGCGTCGCTAATGACGGAAAACGGGTTGCTCGACATACAGGCGACGCTGGCCGGCATGCAGCGCGCCATCGAGGCCGGTGACGCCAAGGCCTATCTCTCGCTGAACGAGGCCTTCCACTTCGCCATTTACCAGCATGCCGGCGCGCCGATCCTGTTGAACATGATCCGCGACCTCTGGGGCCGGGTCGGTCCTTATCTGAAGCTGTTGATGCAGGCCGACCGTTACATACCGCGGTCGAACGACGCGCATCGCAGGATCGTTGCCGCCTTGGAGCAGCGCAATGGCCCCGCGGTTCGGGTTTCGCTCGAACAGGACATCGCAATGGCCGCCGCGATTCTTTCCGAAAATCTTCGCACGGCGCGCTGATTGCAAGACAGGCACGGTCGGCCTATGCCTTCTCGTCCATCCGGTCGCGCAGCATGCTCCAGCCGAGAAGCATGTTGGGCGCGTGCCGCAGCAGCGCATGGAACGGGATCGGCGCCGGCGGTGCAAAAGGCAGCGGCAGGTCGCGGGCGTCGGTTCCAGTAGCCCAGTCGGCCAGCGCCCTGCCCATGGCCGTCGTCATGGCGATGCCGCGCCCGTTGCAGGCACGGCCGGCGATCAGCCCGGGCCCAAGATCCAGCAGGTGCGGCAGGAAATCCGGCTCGACGGCGGCCATTCCCGACCAGCTATAGGCAAGCGGCGGCAGGTCTGGCAGATCGAGGTGCCCGGCGAGCCGCCGCCAGATCGTTTGCGGCACGCGCATGTCGGCACCGACGCTCAGAATATGCATGCCGCCGCTGATCAGCCGGTTGTCGGCATCGAAACGGAAGGTGAAAAGATTGCGCCTGGTGTCGCCGACACCTTGGCCGCCGGGAAGCAGGCGCGCGCGGGTTTCGAGTGGCAGGGGCCTTGTCGCGATCTGGAAAACCTTCAGCGGAAAATAGGTCCGCTGCAGCGTCTGAAAGGGCGGACCGCCATAAGCGTTTGTGGCGATCAGCACCTTGGCCGCGCGCACCGAGCCCGATGGCGTTTTCAGCGACCAACCATCGGCTATGCGGTCAACCGATGTGACACGTGTCTGTTCAAAAATCCGGGCGCCTGCATGTTCCGCCGCATCGGCCAATCCGCGTGCATAGGCGACCGGATTGAGCACGCCGCCCGAACGGTCCATCCATCCTCCGACATAGCCACGCGCGCCCGTCAGCGCTTCGACCTCCTCCCGATCCAGGGTTACGGCAGGCCGGCCGCGCAGGGCCCATTGTTGCGCACGTGACTGGACCTTCTCGAAGGCGGCGGGCGAGTGCGCCGGCTGGATCCAGCCGTTCTGCACCGCGTCGCAATCAATGCCGTGCCGCCGGATCAGGCCGAAGACAAGGTCGGCACTGCCGGCAGCGAAATCGATCAGCCTCTCGCCGCGCTCCGGCCCGAGATGTGCCAGGATGCTGTCTGGATCCATCTTGGCGAAATTCGGCACGACGAAACCCGCATTCCGACCCGTCGCGCCCCAGGCGATGATTTCGGCCTCCAGAACGGCGACGGAAAGTCCTTTTCCGGCGGCGTGCAGCGCGGTCGAAAGGCCTGAAAAACCACCGCCGACAATGGCGAGATCGACGTCGATCTCGCCATGCAGCGGAGGCCGCTCGCGAGGGCTGCGGCTGATGGCGTGCCAGAGCGAAGCGCCGTGCGCCTCCTGCCGGACCACGGCATTCATGAGTTGGAACTGCTCTTGGCCGCGGCCAGTTTCGTCCGCTTGCCGAAACGTGGCCGTCTTGGCCTGTCGCCGAACAGCCCGTTCGGCCGGACCAGCAGGATGACGCAAAGCATGACGCCGATGGCGACGATCTGCAGCGAAGCGGCGCGCGCCTGCTGCTCCGGTGGGAACAGAACGCTGGTCAGCGTGCCAGACCCGGCCCAGATCGCCCAGACCAGGATGCTGCCGATGACGGCGCCGAGATTGCTGCCCGAGCCGCCGACGATCAGCATCACCCAGACCTGGAAGGTCAGGATCGGCAGATAATTGTCCGGCGCGATGAAGCCGGTGAAATGCGCCTGCAGCGCGCCGGCCAGCGCCATGACGGCGCCGCCGACGGCGAAGGCCTGGACGCGGTAGAAGCGCGCGCTCTTGCCGAGCGAGATCGCCGCCCGCTCGTCCTCCCGCAGCGCCTTGAGCACGCGTCCCCACGGGCTGCGCGACAAATGCTCCAAGGCCAGATAGGCGATCAGCGTGACAGCCGAGACGACGGCAAGGTTCGACAGGTTGAACAGCAGCGGTGTCTCGGCCAGACCGCCGAAGGGGCGCGGGATGAAACCGATGCCGAACGGTCCGCCGGTCAGCTTCTGTGCGTTGAGCGCGACCAGTTGCACGACCACCGCGACACCGAAAGTGGTGATCGCCAGATAGTCCGACCTGAGACGCAGCGTGGCCATCCCGGTAAGTGCCGCGGCAAGGCCGCCGACGATCATAGCGCCCAGCCAGCCGACGAGGAGCGGCAGGCCGAAACCGCCGAGACGGGCGGGGTCGTCCGGTGTCGTCAGCAACGCCGATGTGTAGGCGCCGATGGCGACGAAGCCGGCGAGGCCGACATTGAACAGACCGGTCAGGCCCCATTGCAGATTGAGCCCCAGCGTGACCAGCGAGAAGATCAGCGCGGTTGTCAGGAAGAAGGCGCCGTAGCCGATGAGATCGATCATCTTTCCCTCACGCCAAAGAGGCCGATCGGCCGCACGAACAGCACCGCCATCAGGATGATGAAGGAGACGGCGGCGCGCCATTCGGCGCCGATCAATTGCACCGCGCCGGCTTCGGCGAGCCCGATGATCAGGCCGCCGAGCACCGCGCCCGGGATGCTGCCGATGCCGCCGAGGATGGCGGCGGCGAACATCGGCAGCAGCATGTCGAAGCCCATGAACGGGCGGATCTGCACCAGAATGCCGATCATCACGCCGGCCACGCAGGCCAATGCGCCGCCGACGATCCAGGTGACGCGCACCACCTTGGCGACGTCGATGCCGACGACGCGCGCCAATGCCGCGTTCTGGCTCAGTGCCTGCATCGAACGGCCGGTCTGCGTGCGCGTCATCAGCAGATGCACGCCGAGCACGAGGATAGCGGTCAGCAGCAGCAAGGCGATCTGGTCAGGCGTGATGCGGATGCCGAAGCCGACCGGCATGGCGATCTGGATGGCCCGGCTGAAATAAGTCGGCCGCGAGGTGAAGATGAACTCGAGCAGGCTTCTGAGTGCCATCGAAGCGCCGAAACTCGCCATCACCACGATGATTGCCTGGCCTTGCGAGCGCAGCCGCGAAAACAGCACCTTGTCGAGCAGCAGCGCCAGCAGCGCGGTGAACGCCATGCCAATGATCAGCGCAACGATCAGCGGCCACCCGAAGGACAGCGGCCCGATCGGCGCCACCTTGCCGAATGTCGCGCCGATGGCGCTGACCACGGCCAGTGTCGCATAGGTCCCCCAGGCCATGAAGTCGCCATGGGCGAAGTTGGAGAAACGCAGGATCGAATAGGTGAGCGTCACGCCGATGGCGCCGAGGCCGATCATCGAGCCGGTCAGCAATCCGTCGACGATGAACTGCAGGCTCATGTCGCGTCTCCCTTTCCGGCCTGTGACGTCTTTTCCGTCTTGAGCGGGCGCTGGCCGAGATAGAGTTCGGCGACGACCGGGTCGTTCCACAATTCGGAGGCGACGCCCTCGTGGCGGTCCTTGCCCTCGACCAGCACATAGGCGCGGTCGCCGATGGCAAGGGCTGCCTTGGCGTTCTGTTCGACCAGCAGGATGGTGACGCCGGACTTGCGGATGCCGGCCAGCATTTCGAACACCATGGAGACGAATTTCGGTGACAGGCCGGCGGACGGTTCGTCCAGCACCAGCACCTTGGGGTGGACGATCAGCGCCCGCGCGACGGCCAGCATCTGCCGTTGGCCTCCCGACAGATTGCCGGCGGCCGTGCGGCGCTGGCGGACGAGGTCTGGGAAGGCAGCATACATTTCCTCGATGCGGGCAGGGATCTCGCGACGTTCGAGGATGCCGCAGGCGACCCTGAGATTGTCCTCGACCGACATCAGCGGAAAGATGTTCTCGGTCTGCGGCACGAAGGCGAGGCCAAGCCGCACCATGGTATGGGCAGGTGCTGCGGTGATGTCCTTGCCGTCCAGCAACACCGTGCCGCCGGTTATCGGGACGAGGCCGGCGATCGCCTTGATGAAGCTCGACTTGCCGGCGCCATTGGGGCCGAGGACGACGACGATCTCACCCTTGCTCACGGTGATCGAAGCGCCGCGCACGATCGGCACGCCGGGTTCGTAGCCGGCTTCGAGATTACGGACATCGAGGACAGTCTCGCTCACGCCGCGCCTCCGAGGTAGGCCTCGATGACGCGCGGATCGCGGGCGACTTCTTCCGCCGTGCCTTCGCTGAGCAACTGGCCGCTCGCCATGACGAGGACGCGATGGCAGAGCCGCGTCACCATGTCGATGTTGTGCTCGATCAAGAGGAAGGTGATGCCGCGCGCATTGATGTCGCGGATGCGGTCGATGATGACTTCCAGAAGCGTCGCGTTGACGCCGGCCGCCGGTTCATCGAGCAGGATGATCGCCGGGTCGGCCATCATGACGCGGGCGAGTTCGAGCAGCTTGCGCTGGCCGCCCGAGAGCACGCGCGCCGGCTGATGGGCGAGGTGGGTGAGGGTGACGAGTTCCAGCAGTTCGAGCGCCTTTGTCCGGGCGGCTCCTTCCTGCGCCGCCACCCGCCACGGCGTGACGAAGTTGGCGAGCAGCCTTTCGCCGGCCTGGCCCTGCGCCGCCAGCATGATGTTTTCGATCAGCGTCAGATTGGGCAGCGGGCGCGGAATCTGGAAGGTGCGGCCGAGCCCGCGACCGATGCGCAGGTGAGCGGCTTCGCCGGAAACGGGCGTACCGTTCAGGAGGATGTCGCCGCTGGTCGGCAATATGCTGCCGGCCAGCAGGTCGAACATGGTGGTCTTGCCCGCTCCGTTTGGCCCGATCAGACCAAGGATTTCTCCTGCTTTGACGTCGAACGAGACATCATTGACGGCGACGAGGCCGCCGAAACGCCGCACGACGTTCCTTGCCGTCAGCACCGGCGCACGGGTCTCTCGCCCTTGCCGTCTGGCTGCCTCGCTCATCTAGACCCTCTGGCCGAAGACGATCGTCGCCGTCTCCTGATTTTTGATTTGTGATCACGCTTGCTTTGATCACGATATTCGGCTTTAATTTCCTCCGCAAGCCGAAAACGGGCCGAGAACGGAATTCCATGCAAAAGGCTGCCGTCGAAAAGAACAACGAGGCGATCGCGGCCCAGCTTGCGCCGGTCGGCCGCGAGACCGTGCAGGATCGCGTCTATTCCGAATTGCGCCGCGCCTTGATCGGCGGCCTGTTCGAACCGAGCCAGGTGCTGACCATCCGTGGGCTTGCCGATGCGCTGGTTACCTCGACCATGCCGGTGCGCGAGGCGCTCGGACGGCTGATCACGGAGAAGGCGCTGGAGGCGTTGCCCAATCGTTCGGTGCGTGTGCCGCCAATCACGCTCGATCGCCTCGATGATCTCCTGCGGGCTCGCATCCTGATCGAGGGCGAGGCGATCGCGCTGGCCGCCGCCCGCATGGGTCCGCGCCAGATCGCCACCATCGAAACCATTCTGGCCGAATGGGACGAAATGCGGGCGCTGAAGCACAAGAAGGATGTCGACCGCGAAGTGACACTCAACCAGAGCTTTCACTTCGAGATTTACCGCTCCTGCGGCTCGGCCGTGCTGATCCCGATGATCGAGAGCCTGTGGCTGCAATCGGGGCCATGCATCCGCGTCGCCATCTATGCCTTCTCGGAAGCCGGCGAGGTCGACACCGCGCAGTATCACCGCCGCATTGTCGAGGCGCTGGCCACGCAGGACGCACAGGCGGCGCGCGCCTCGCTGGTCGCCGACATCAGCCGGCCCTTCACCTTCCTGCGCAGCAAGCTGCAATCCGCGGCTGGGAAAGATCAGACATGACCTCCATCCGGATCACCGAACCACACTCGAAGCTTTCCGTCACGGCTGTGCTGCTGCCAGTGAAGGCGCCGGAAAACGCAGACTTCCTCACAGCGTATCTCGCCGCGCCACGCGTCGTCCCAGGCATCCATGCGATGTGGACCGGACCTGAGATTTCCTGTCCGGTTCCATCAGCCGATCTCGAGGGGCAGGCCTATGCCCGACCGCTGCCGGCGGAGAACGCCACCCTGACGCCGCAGCCCGGAGATATCGTGCTGTCCTACGTGCCGCCGCGCATGTGGGGCGGCAATCCCAATGCGATCTTCGACATCGGCCTGTTCTATGGGCAAGGGGCGCGGCTTCTGTTCCCGATCGGCTGGCTGGCCGGCAGCGTGGTGGCACAGGTGGTTGCCGAGGAGCGCGAACAGTTCGCAGCCGCCTGCGGCGTCATCCGCCGCACCGGCGCCTGCGATATCACTTTCAGCCTGATGGGGGCCTGACATGGCTGACGACAGTTTCGAACTCTTCGATCTTCGCGTCGAGGCGGTCATCCCCGAAGGCAAGCCGATCTATTGCGGCGCCAAGGCCGGCGACTATTTCGAACTCAAGGGCGAGATGCTGTCGATGCCGGCCGGACAAGGCTTTTCGATCTATTCGCTCGCTGCCGTGCTGCCGCTGCTTGCGGCAAAGCAGCGCCCGACCCACGCCAATGACTGGATGACCTCGGACGCCGAGATCGCCTGTCCCGATCCCAATTGCGCCAGCAGGCTGCGGATCGTCAGGCTGGCCAAGCGGCGGTTCAGCCATGCCGAAACCACGGCCGTGCCGCTGCCGAAGGAGAATGAACAGAGATGAGTGCCAAGACCTTCGAACTCGGCCCCGGCTACGCGATCTCGCGCGTCATCCGCGGTGGCTGGCAACTCGCCGGCGGTCACGGCGCCATCGACCGCAGCCAGGCGGTGACCGACCTGATCGCCACTTTCGATGCCGGTATCTGGACCTATGACTGCGCCGACATCTACACCGGCGTCGAGGAACTGATCGGCGCCGCGCGCCTGCGGCTTGCCAATGAGCGCGGCCTCGATGCGGCGGCCAGGATGAAGGTGCATACCAAGCTGGTGCCAGATCTGGAACGGCTGGCCGGCATCAGCCGCGACTATATCAGGGGCATCGTTGATCAGTCGCTTCGCAGGCTGAAGACCGAGCGGCTCGATCTCGTGCAGTTCCACTGGTGGGACTATGCGCAGCCTCGCTATGTCGAGGCGATGGGCTGGCTCGACGAGCTTCGGCGCGAAGGCAAGGTGCGCAATCTCGGCACCACCAATTTCGACACGCCCCGGCTCGCCGAAATCCTGGCCGCCGGCATCCCGCTGGTCAGCCAGCAGCTGCAATATTCGGTGCTCGACCAGCGGCCTGCGCACAGCCTCGCCGCACTTGCGAAGACAAACGGCGTCAGCTTCCTCTGTTACGGCTCGGTGGCGGGCGGCTTCCTCAGCGACAGATGGCTCGATGTGGCCGAACCCGCGACGCCGCTCGAAAACCGGTCGCTGGTCAAATACAAGCTGATCATCGATGATTTCGGCGGCTGGGACCTGTTCCAGCAACTGCTTCAGGCGTTGAAGATCGTAGGCGATCGTCACTGCGTCGACATTGCCACCATCGCCAGCGCCTGGGTGCTGGAGCAGCCGCAAGTGGCCGCCGTCATCGTCGGTGCCCGCAACCAGGCGCACGCGCTGGCCAACGCCAAGATCATGGATATCGAACTCGATGCCGATGACCGCGCGCGGATTGCTGCCGTCATAGCGCAGGGTGCCGGTCTTGAGGGCGACGTCTACACACTGGAGCGTGACCGCAATGGCCGCCACGGCTCGATCATGCACTATAATCTCAACGCGGGCCGGGTGTGAAACGATGGACGACAGGCTGTTTTCGCAGGCCAGCGCCGAAGTCATCGACCTGCACCGCTTCTTCACCGACTGGTTCGTCGCCGCGCGCGCCGACAAAGTGGATTTCGGCCGCTTCGAAGCCGTCATGGGCGAAGGCCTGACCATGATCGCACCAGGCGGTCAGATACTCGATCGTGACGCCGTGGTTGACCACGTCCGCTCCAGCCGCGCCACATGCGACGACGGCTTCGCCATCTCGATCGAGGACATCAAGCCCGGCTGGCAGGGCGGCGATACGATCGTCGTCCTCTATGTCGAGGCGCAGTTGCGCGGCGGCAAGCATAGCCGCCGCCAGTCGAGTGCCGTTTTCACCACCAGTTCATCGGCGCCCAATGGCGTCCAATGGCGGCATCTGCATGAAACCTGGCTGCAGGTGCCGGAACACTGACACTTTCCAGACGTCAAACCAGTTCGTATAAACTCAAGGGGAACAACAATGAGAAAGACGATACTCCAACTCACCACCGCGCTCGCTCTTGTCACGATTGCCGGTGCCGCGCAGGCCGCCGACTGCAAGATCACCGTCGGTCTCGTCATGGAACTGACCGGTCCCGCCGGCGAATACGGCCAGGCCGGCGCCAAGTCTGTCGAAATGGCCTTCCGCGACATCAATGACGCCGGTGGCGTGCGCGGCTGCGATCTCGTCACCGACACGCGCGACAGCCAGAGCCAGGGCAACATCGCCGTCGATGCCGCGACCCAGTTGGTTCAGGTCAAGAAGGTGCCGGTCATCATCGGCGGCATCATCTCTTCGGTGTCGATCCCGATCCTGACCTCGGTGACCGCGCCGGCCAAGATCGTCCAGGTCTCGCCGGCGTCGTCCTCGCCGACGCTGACCGCGCTCGGCCGCGAGGGCAAGACCAACGGCATCTTCTTCCGCACCATCACCTCGGACGCGCTGCAGGGCGTGGCCGCGGCCAAATACGCCATCGACAGGGGCTTCAAGAAGCTGGCGATCATTCACGTCAACAACGATTTCGGCGTCAACATGGTGGCCGAATTCTCGCGCGCCTATAAAGCGCTCGGCGGCACCATCGTCTCCGACACGCCTTACAACGAGAAGCAGTCGAGCTATGCTTCCGAGGTCACGGCGGCGATGGGAGGCGAGCCGGACGGACTCTATCTGGTCAGCACGCCGGTCGATGGCGCCACCATCGCCCGCACCTGGATTTCGCAGGGCGGCGTACAGAAATTCCTGCTCAATGATGGCATGAACAGCCCTGACTTCATCGAATCGGTCGGCGCCGATTACCTGAAGGACGCCTATGGCACGTCGTCCGGCACCAGCCCGACCGCATCGACCGAGTATTTCACCAAGAACTACAAGGCGTTCTCCGGCATCGAGCCATCGAACCCGGCGGCCGACCGTTCCTATGATGCCGGCGCCATCGTCGGGCTGGCCATTGCCATAGCCGGCTCCGAGGATCCGGCCAAGATCAGGGATGCCATGTACAAGGCGGTCGACCCCGCCGGCACGCCGATCTTCGCCGGCAAGGAGGAATTCGCCAAGGCGCTCGGCCTGATCAAGGACGGCAAGCCGATCCGCTATGAAGGCGTCATCGGTCCGGTCGCCTTCGACAAATTCGGCGACATCACCGGTCCGTTCCGGCTGTGGAGGATTGTCGACGGCAAAGTGACCACCGACGGTGAAATGACCACCGACGATGTTAACGCCTTGCAGGCCAAGCTGCAGTAAGCAGATAACATCCTACCAGCATCGATCTCGTCTCTTCGAGATTGATGCCGGTAGGAGGTTTCGTCCCGTCGCTTGCGGACAAGCCGATATCGCTTGCATGGCGGGCGATGACGAATAAGGTCGGTCGGCCGAAGTTGAAGGGTGGCGAGCGTGTTGAACAAGGATCATCATCGGACCATCCTGCTGCTAGAGACGACCTCTCTCGCCGCACGGACGCCTGAGCTCGATGTCGCCTGAAACGGAACGACTTCTGTCCGCCCTTGGCGATCGGCTGGGCGCGGGCGGCGTGCTCGCTGGCTCCGAGGTGGACCAGCGCTATCGCGACGATCCCGACGGCAAGCTTGGCGTCCTTCCCGAAGTAGTGCTGCGCCCACGCGATACCGTTGGTGTCGCGGCAGCACTTGCCGGATGCAACGCTGTCGGCCAGCCGGTCGTCGTCCATGGCGGACGCACCGGGCTGGCTGGTGGCGCGCGCGTCCAGCCCGGCGAGATCGTGCTGTCGCTGGAGCGCATGACCGGCCTTGCCGCTCCGGACGTTCAGGCCGCCAGCATCGTCGCCGAAGCGGGCGCGACGCTGCAGGTGGTGCAGGAGGCAGCCGATGGCGCCGGATTGATGTTCGGCGTCGACATCGGCGCGCGGGGTTCGGCCACTGTCGGCGGCAATATCGCGACCAATGCCGGCGGCATCCGCGTGCTGCGCTATGGCATGTACCGGGCGCAGGTACTAGGGCTTGAGGCCGTGCTCGCCGACGGCAGTGTCCTGACCTCGCTCAAGGGCCTGCCCAAGGATAATTCCGGCTACGACCTCGGCCAGCTCTTCATCGGCGCGGAAGGCACGCTTGGCGTCGTCACCCGCGCCGCGCTCAGGCTGCATCCCAAGCCGGCATCCGAGGTGAACGCTTTCTGCGCGCTGCCTTCGCTCGATGCGGCGATCGCGTTGCTTGGGCTGCTGCGGCAAAAGCTTGGGCCGCTACTTTCCGCTTATGAGGTCAACTTCGCGCCGCTTTATGACGTCATGGTCGGCAGCATGGCCATGCCGGCACCATTGCCGACCGGCTCACCGGTCTATGTGCTGGCCGAGATCCAGGGCAGCGAGCCCGAACGCGACGGCGGGCGCTTCGCCGAGGTTCTGATGCAGGCGGTCGAGGACGGCGTGGTCGACGATGTGGTCGTCTCGCAATCGCCGCGCGAATTCCGTGCGCTCTGGGACGTGCGGGAGGACGCCAATCGTGTCCTGTTTTCGATCAAAGGCCTGATCGGCGTCGACATCAGCATCCCGTTGGCGCGCATGGGCGCCTTTCTGCGGGAAGCGGACGCCGCCATCCATGCCGTCGATCCCAGCGCCGACATCTATGTCTTCGGCCATCTCGGCGACGGCAACCTGCACTATCAGGTCCTGACGGCGGACCCGGCGGCGGCATATGGCATCATCTATCGCGGCGTGGCGGCGGCGGGAGGCGGCGTTTCGGCCGAGCACGGCATCGGCCTCGACAAGAAGCAGTGGCTGCATCTGGTGCGCGGCGAGGCCGAAATCGCCACGATGCGGCGGCTGAAGACAGCGCTGGACCCGAAGAACATCCTCAATCCGGGACGGATCTTCGATCTTTAACCCGACTGCCTTACCGCGATGACAGGTGCTCGGTAACTCAGGCCCGTTCCGTCGCCATCTGCCTGGGGATCAGAAAACGGGCGGCGAGTACGCAGAGCAGCACGGTGAACATCAGGATCAGCGCCACCAGCGCATTGATGTCGGGCGAGAAGCCAAGCCGCATCATCGCCCACAGCCTGACCGGCAGCGTGCTTTGCGTGCCGGTGACCAGAATGGTGATCATCGTTTCGTCGAACGACAGGGCGAAGGCAAGGATGGCGCCGCCGACCATGGCGCTCGACAGGTTCGGCAGGATGACGCGCCAGAAAGTCTGCCAGCCGGTGGCGCCGAGATCGAAGGACGCTTCGACCAGCGTGCGGCTCATCGACTGCAGCCGCATCAGCACGGTGCGATAGACGATCGCCAGCACAAAGACGGTATGCCCGATGATGACCGTCAGCAGCGAGCGTTCGAGGCCGATCTCGCGGAAGAAGATCAGCAGCGCCAGGCCGCTGATGATCGGCGGCATCAGGAACGGCAGGAAGATGATGAACTGCAGCACCGAACGTCCTGAGCGGCGGCCGTGATAGTAGAGCGCCAGCAGCGTCCCACTGACCACCGAGAGCACGACGGTGCACAGGCCGACGACCAGCGTGGTGCGCAGGGCGGCCAGTATGTCGTGGTTTCCTGCCAGCGTCCGATAGGTAGAAAGCGTCGGCGACGACCAGTCGACATCGCCATGCGAGATGGTGAAGAACGACGATACGATCGGCACGAATAGCGGGCTGTAGAGCAGCACGGCGACCAACGTCGTGATCGCGGCCAGGAAGAGGGTGGAAGGCCGGGGCAGGGCGCTCATATCGAGGTCCCCCGGCTGCGTCCGAACCGTTCGCCGATGAGGATTGCGCAGATCACCACGATCGCAAGCGCCACCGACAGCGCCGCGCCGAACGGCCAATTATAGGCGGTGCCGAACTGGCTATAGAGGATGCGGCCGAAGGTGAAGCCGCTGATGCCGCCGACCATCTGCGGCGTCAGGAAATCGCCGATCGCCAGCACGAAGACGAAGCTCGCCGCCGAGGCGACACCGGGCAGGCTGAGCGGCAAGGTGATGCGCAGGAACGTCTGCAAGCCGCTCGCGCCAAGGTCGTCCGAGGCGCGCAGCAAGGTCTGCGGGATCCGTTCCAGCGACAGGAAGATCGGCAGGATGGCGAAGGGGATCAAAAGCAGGCTCAGCGTCAAAAGAATGGCGTTCATGTTGAACACGAAAAGCGTCGACGGCTGCTCAAGGATGCCGAGCGCCACCAGCGCCTTGTTGAGGAAGCCGTTGAGGCCAAGGATGCTGCGGATCGCATAGATCTTGATGACGTAGCTCATCAAGAGCGGCACCAGGAGCAGCATCAGCAAGGCATAGCGCCACCGCCCTTTCAGGGTCGTCAGGAAATAGGCGGCGGGATAGGCGAGCAGGATGCAGATGATGGCCACCGAAACACACAGCACGATGGTGTTCCAGAACACCGGCAGAAAGATCGGGTCGCTGAAGAACCTGACATAGTTGCCAAGTGTAGGCGCGTAGACGATCGTGCCCTGGTCGACGCTGAAGAAACTGTAGATCAGGAAGATCGCCAGCGGCACGAGGACAAAGATCACCGGCAGGGCAAAAGCCAGCACCGTCACCAGCAGCGACAGGTGCCCTTGCTCAGTGTGTGTCGAGCCGGCCTTGCTCATGCCAGCACCAGATGGGCTTCATGCGGCGCGAAGGAGAGCGAGACCGTCTCGCCGGATTTCAGCGCGCTGCCGTCGATCCGGCTCGGCATGCGCAGCCGCAGGCGTTGCGTGGCATTGTCCGTCCCCGCCATGACCGTGGCGACCGTCGACGAGCCGGCGAAGGCCAGATCGGCGATCGTGCCGGAAAGGTGGTTGTCGCCGTCGGCGCAATCGGCAATGCGCAAGGCCTCGGGACGGA
Source organism: Mesorhizobium sp. B2-4-17 (assembly GCF_006441275.1). NCBI lineage: Bacteria > Pseudomonadati > Pseudomonadota > Alphaproteobacteria > Hyphomicrobiales > Phyllobacteriaceae > Mesorhizobium > Mesorhizobium sp. B2-4-17. The sequence continues at coordinate 107,788 of NZ_VFUX01000022.1, forward strand.
ACGCCGCGAAGGCGCTGGCGCCATCCGGCGCGGCCTTCAGATGCGGCTGGCCGCTGATCGAGCAGACCAGGCGCCCAAGTGCCGTCTCGATCGGCCGCTGCTCGCCCTGCACCGGCCCGAGCTTTCCGGCGACCAGATTGTTCTCGCCGAAGAAGCGCGCCACGAACTCGCAGTTCGGCTTGTAGTAAAGCTCGTGCGGTGTGCCGAGCTGGCGGATATGGCCAGCCTGCATGACGCAGATCCGGTCGGCCATGCCGATGGCTTCCTCCTGGTCATGGGTGACGAACAGGAAGGTGGTCTTGATCTCGCGCTGGATGGATTTCAGGAATTCCTGCATCTGCCGGCGCAACTCGAGGTCGAGCGCGGCGAGCGGCTCGTCGAGCAGGATCAGGCGCGGCTGGCAGATCAGCGCCCGGGCGAGCGCCACGCGCTGGCGCTGGCCTCCGGAAAGCTGTGCTGGAAATCGATCGGCGAAACGTCCGAGCTGCACCAGCTCTAAGGCTTCCGCGACACGGCGTGCGATCTCCTTGCGCTGAATATGGCGCACCGAAAGCCCGTAGCCGACATTGCCGGAAACGGTCATATGCGGGAACAGTGCATAATCCTGGAACACCGTATTGAACGGCCGCCGGTTGATCGGCATGCGGCTGATGTCCTGGCCCTCAAGGTGGATCTCGCCAGCCGTCAGCGGCTCCAGCCCGCCGATCAGCCGCAGGACCGTGGTCTTGCCCGAGCCCGACGGTCCAAGGACGGTGAGGAACTCACCGTCCCGGATCGACAGGTCGATGTCGTGCAGCACGGGCACCGGGCCGTAGGATTTCGAGACGGACCGCAGCGTCAGCAGGTCGGTGTTCTGGTTCATGAAATGCTCTCGCTTACGCTGCGGCGGTCCGGAACGTCCGAACCGCCGGGTCTTGAAGGTGGGGCAGCGAAATCAGGGCGTTGCCTTTACCTCGTTCCACATGTCCGAACGCTTGAGCGGATCCTCGACATTGTTGAGCCAGACCAGCTTGTCGTTGCCGCCGGCGCTGCTGGTTTCCGTCACCGTGTTGCCGAAGCCGGTGCGCTCCGATAGCTCGCCGCCGACCTTCTTGCTCAGCATGAAATCGATCCACTTCTCGGCCGCCGCATTGTCGCGGACACCTTTGGAGATCACCCAGTTGTCGAGCCAGGCGAGCGCGCCTTCGCTCGGATTGACGTAGGCGACATGGGCGCCGATCTTCTGTAGCGCCTTGACCTGCTGCTGGCCGTAATTGGCCCAGATCAGCGCGACGTCGTTGTTCTGGTAGATCTGCTGCGCCTCGTCGGCGGTGGTGTAGAAGCTCAGCACATTGCGCTTGAGCTCGACCAGCTTGGCCTTGACCGCCGCCATCTGCTCGGCGCTCAGGTTGAACGGATCCTTGTAGCCGAGCGTCAGCGCTGTGAACGAGAAATTGTGCTCGCCATTGTCGTAGGCGAGGATCTTGCCCTTATAGGCCGGATCCCACAGCACCGACATCGAGGTCGGCGCCGGCTTGACCTTGTCGGTGTCGTAGATCAGCCCGATGGAGTCGAAACAGAACGGGATGCCGTAGACCTTGCCGTCCTTGGTGACGCCGCTCACCGTGCTCAGGTCACGGAAACGCGGCAGCACCTCCTTCTGGTTGGGCAGCTTGGTCACGTCGATCGGCGAGACCAGGTCGGCCTTGATGTAGCGCTGCAACTGGGCGGTGTTGACGGCGAAGACGTCGAAGTCCTGCCCTTCGCTCCCCTTGATCTTGGCCCAGATCTCGTCGTCGCTGCCGATGAACACAACATCGACGCCAATGCCGGTCTTGGCGGTGAAGTCCTTGACCCAGTCGGCATCCGCGTAGCCGTCCCAGGCCAGCACCCGCAGGTTCGCGGCCAGTGCCGCCGATGTCATCAGGCCGATGCCGAGCCCGATCGTCGCCATCTTCAGAAACAGTTTTTTCAGTCCCATTTTTAATCTCCCATTTTCGTTCTGGTGGACCGTATGCTCCGGACTTTTGCCGTCACAGCTGGGTGACGGTAATCAGTCCCTCGTCCGGCACCGAAACCATCCGGTTGCGCAGTGGCTTGCCGAATGTCGGTGCCTGGATTTCATACTCGTCGCCGGGAGCCGTCTGGACGCCGGAGGCGTAGCTCATCACCGCCGCGCCGAAGAAATAGGCGTGCAGGTCGCCTGGCCGGCGATGCATCGGGTAGCGGAAATGGTAGTGTTCGAGATTGGCGATCGAGTGCGACATGTGTGCCTCGCCCGACAGGAACTCTTGTTCCCAGATGACCGCGCCATTGCGCGTGATGCGGGAATGGCCGCGCACTTCTTCCGGCAGATCACCGATCAGCAGTTCCGGGCCGATCGAGCAGGAACGGAGCTTGGAATGGGCGAGATAAAGGTAGTTCTCGCCCTCCGTCACGTGGTCGGAATATTCGTTTCCGAGCGCATAGCCGAGGCGATAGGGATGGCCGTCCGGTCCGTTGAGATAAAGCCCGACGATCTCGGCTTCCTCGGCCCCGGCCTTTGCGAATGCCGGCATCGGCAGCGGCGCGCCGGGCGGCACGACGCAGGTGCCGACGCCCTTGAAGAACCATTCGGGCTGGATGCCGATCTGTCCGGCGGCTGGCTTGCCTCCCTCCAATCCCATGCGAAAGATCTTCAGGGAATCGGATTCCGCGGCACCTTCGCCATGGGTTAGCACATGCATCTGGTTGCGCGCGGCCGCACTTCCGGTGTGGGTCAGGCCGGTGCCGGTGACCAGGAAACGCGCCGGTTCCGGATGATCGACCGGAGCCAGCACGCTGCCTCCATTCAACAGTTGGTCGTAGTCGACCTGTTCCGCCGTCGTGCGCTCCTCGACGAGCGCTGCGATGGACACGCCACGCGCGATCGCGGCTTCCGCCAGTTCCAGGACGGTGGTTGTTCCCTTGAGCGGATGCAGGTGGTCGCCATCCTTGGAGACGCGGCCGACGCGCCGGCTTCCATCGGGCATTTTGAACTGAACAAGACGCATGAGATTCCCTTCCTCTTTCGGGGCTGTCCGGGTCACACCCAGCCCCCATCGACGATGAACTGCTGGCTTGTGCACATGCGGCTGTCGTCGGCGGCGAGGAACAGCGCCATGCGCGCGATATCGGACGGCTGCAGCCTGTCGGGCAGGCATTGCCTTTCCTCGATCTGGCGTTCGCCGGCCGGGTTCAGCCACAGGCGCATCTGGCGCTCGGTCATCACCCAGCCGGGCACCATGCAATTGACGCGGATGCGCTCGGGGCCGAGTTCGCGGGCCAGCGCCCGCGTCATGCCGTAGACCGCGGCTTTCGCGGTGACATAGGCCGGGCAATCGGGATCGCCGACCATCCAGGTGATGGAGCCGAAATTGATGATCGAGCCGCCGCCCTGCGCGCTCATCTGTGGCCTCACGGCCTGGGCCGCGAAGAACTGGTGGCGCAGATTGACCGCCATGCGGTCGTCCCAATAGGCTGGTGTCACGTCCTTGGTCTGGTGGCGGTCGTCATTGCCGGCATTGTTGCACAGCGCCTGGATCGGGCCGTTTTGTGCAGCCGCCTGCGCCGTGGCTGCCTGCAGTTCCTCGACATTGCGCAAGTCGCAGGGAATGAACAGCGGCGCCGTATGCCCCTCGGCCGCGATCGCCTCGACCAGGCGCCGTGAAGGCTCCTCCGCCAGGTCGACAAAGGCGACGCGGCTGCCTTGCGCGCAGAAATGGCGCACCAGGCTTTCGCCGATGCCGCTGCCGCCGCCGGTTATGAACACGCTGCGGTCCCTGAGGCTGGGGTAGGTCGCGTAGCCGTCGATCTGATCCGTCATCGCGTGCCTCTCTAATGGGAATGCCGGGGAATGCCGGCGTCACGCCGACCGACGAGGAAGTCGAAGTCGCAACCCTTGTCGGCCTGCAGCACGCGCTCGACATAGAGGCTCTGATAGCCGCCTTGGGGCGGTGCCGGCGGCTTCCAGTCGCGGCGGCGGATCGCCAGTTCCTCTTCCGATACAAGCAACTCCAACCGGCGGCCGGCGACATCGAGCTCGATGAGATCGCCGTCGCGAACCAGGGCAAGCGCGCCGCCCGCCGCGGCCTCCGGCGCCACATGCAGTATGACGGTGCCGTAGGCGGTGCCGCTCATGCGCGCGTCCGAGATGCGCACCATATCGGAGACGCCCTGCTTGAGCAGCTTGGCTGGCAGCGGCATGTTGCCGACTTCGGCCATTCCGGGATAACCGCGCGGTCCGCAGTTCTTCAGCACCATCACCGACGAGGCGTCGATATCCAGATCCGGATCGTCGATGCGGGCGTAGTAATGTTCGATGTTTTCGAAGACGACCGCCTTGCCGCGATGCTGCATCAGTTCGGGCGTTGCGGCCGACGGCTTGATGACCGCCCCATTGGGCGCCAGATTGCCGCGCAGGATCGAGATGCCGCCTTCCTTGGTCAGCGGCTCGCTCAGCGGCCGGATGACCTCGCTATTGTAGTTGGGCGCCCCGTCGATCAGTTCACCGATCGTCTTGTCGCTGACGGTCATGGAGTCACGATGAAGAAGCCCCACTTCATCAAGCGACGCCATGACCGCAGCTAGCCCCCCGGCATAGTAGAAATCTTCCATCAGGAACCGGCCCGACGGCATCAGGTCGACAATGGTTGGAACGTCGCGGCCAAGGCGGTCCCAGTCATCGAGGCCGAGATCGACACCGACCCGGTTGGCGATGGCGATCAGGTGCAGAACCGCGTTGGTCGAACCGCCGATGGCGCCATTGACACGGATGGCATTCTCGAAGGCTTGCCTGGTGAGGATCTGCGAAATCGTCACGTCGCGGCGGACCAGATCGACGATCTGGCGCCCGGCCAGTTGGGCAAGCACCCCACGGCGCGAATCCACCGCCGGAATCGCGGCATTGTCCGGCATGCCGATGCCGAGCGCCTCCACCATGCTGGCCATGGTCGACGCCGTGCCCATCGTCATGCAGCTGCCCGCCGACCGGCTCTGGCCCTGCTCGGCGGCGAGGAAATCGGCGACCTGCATGCGGCCCGCCTTCACATCCTCGGCGAATTTCCAGACATGGGTGCCCGAGCCGATATCCTGCCCGCGGAACTTTCCGTTGAGCATCGGCCCGCCGGAGACCGCGATGGTCGGCAGGTTGCACGAGGCGGCACCCATCAGCAGCGCCGGCGTGGTCTTGTCGCAGCCGACAAGCAGGATCACGCCGTCGATCGGATTGCCGCGGATGGATTCCTCGACATCCATGCTGACCAGATTGCGAAACAGCATGGCGGTGGGGCGCATATTGCTTTCGCCCAGCGACATCACCGGAAACTCCAGCGGCAGGCCGCCGGCTTCATAGACGCCGCGCTTGACGTGGTCGGCCAGCGCCCGCAAGTGGGCATTGCAGGGGGTCAGTTCCGACCAGGTGTTGCAGATGCCGATCACCGGGCGGCCGTCAAAGGCATCGGCGGGGATGCCCTGGTTCTTCATCCAGCTGCGGTGCATGAAGGCGTTCTTGCCTTCGCCGCCGAACCAGGCCTCGGACCGCAGTTTGCGTTTGGTCTCGGTCACGATTGCTGGCCCCGATCGTTGCGGCGTTTGTTGCGGTTCTCGACGCTGCGGCGCACGTCGTCTTCGGCATTGTCTATGAGCACCAGCAGTGCCTTTTGCGCGCCGGGTGCGTCACCGGCGGCGATCTTCTCGGCCACCTCCCGATGCAGCGGCAAGGAATGGCGCTGCCCTTCCGGATTGTCGTTGGAGAGGCGAAAGCTCATCACTAGAGCGGTTTCGACCAGCGCCGCCAGCGAGCCGATCAGCTCATTGCCGGTCATGCGCAGGATCGTCTGGTGGAACACCAGGTCGGGCTTGGCGAAGCGGTCCCCATCGTCGCTGAGCGCCTCCATTTCGGCCAGAGCGGCATGGATCTCGGCGATCTGCGCCGGCGTGGCGCGCTGGGCGGCAAGGGCGGCAGACATTGGTTCGATGGCGCGGCGCAGCTCGAACAGGGCACGGACGTCCTCGGTGCTGACGCCGCCGGCGTAGCGCCACGACAGAACGTCCGGATCGAGGAAGTTCCAGTCGGAGCGGGGACGCACACGAGTGCCGGTCTTTGGCCGCGATTCGACGAGGCCTTTGCCCGCCAGCACCTTGATCGCCTCGCGCAATACCGTGCGGCTGACGCCTAGCATCTCGCTGGAATCGTCAGCATTGGGCAGGGCCTCGCCAGGCAGGAAGTCGCCCTGCACGATGCGCAAGCCGATCTGCTCGACCACGGTTGCGTGCAGCGCGGTGGAGCCGCTGGAGACCGCCACCGCGACCCTCGACGTGCGCGCGGCGCTGAAGGATTTTCTATTCTTCATACTATTCATATGATATGTTTTAAAGGGATGGCGACGGGAGTCAAGGGAGGGGAAATGGCGATGGCAAAGAATTCCACGGCGCGGCACGCGGAGCTGGTCTTGATCAGCGACGGCCTGGCGACGGCAGAGATTGCTCCGGCCACCGGCGGCGCGCTGGCGTCGTATCGCTGGTGGCGAAATGACGCTGCCGTGGATTGGCTACGCCCGGCGGATCCGGCGGCGATCGATCGCCGCGATGCGGGCGCCATGGCCTGCTTTCCGCTCGTGCCCTACTCCAACCGCATAAGGGGCGGCCGCTTCGAATTCGCCGGACGCATCGTTGAGCTGCCGACGGCCCCTGACGATCCGCATCATGAGCATGGCCATGGCTGGCGCAGGCCATGGACTGTCGCGCGGCACGAAGCTGGCGCGGTTGTCTTGCGCTATCGCCACACCGCCGATTCCTGGCCATGGAGCTATGAGGCCGAGCAGGAAATCTTGCTGGCCGACGGCAGGCTTTGCGTGACCGTCACGGTGCGCAATCTGTCGGATGCACCGATGCCGCTCGGCTTCGGGCTCCATCCCTATTTCCCGTCGACGCCGTGGACGCACGTCCAGGCGCCGGTGTCCGGCATGTGGGAAACGGATGCGGAGGTCTTGCCAACGCGCCACGTCCTGCCGCCGGCGGGGGCCGATCCATCCACTGGCTTTGACGTGTCGGAGGTTGACTTCGACACGGTCTTCACCGGATGGACCCGCCGCGCCCGGATCTCCTGGCCGGAGCAGGGACGGCAACTGGACATCGAGGCCGAGGCGCCGCTCGATTTCCTTGTCCTCTATACGCCGCCGGGCGAGCCGTATTTTTGCGCCGAGCCGGTCAGCAACATCACCGATGCCTTCAACCGGCCAGGCGGCGAGGAGACCGGCCGCATCGTGCTGGCGCCCGGCCAGATGCGATCCGCCAGCGTTCGCTTCACGCCCTCACTGGCTATTTGACGCTCGGTAGCTCAAGGCGGGGCCGGGTCAGAACGGATAATGCTGGCCCGGATCCTCGATCGTCACCCAGCGCAGGTCGGTGAATTCGGCGATCGAGGCCTTG
>NZ_VFUX01000023.1:0-115154 GCF_006441275.1 Mesorhizobium sp. B2-4-17
GACACCAATTTACAAAGCTCAATCAACGCGCAAAACAAAACCCCGCCGAAAATCGACGGGGTTCGTCAGCAGTCTGAGAAAGGCAGGCGGGAATTCGCCTGCCTTTCTGTTCTTGAAACCGGACTGTTTCTTTGTCCTGGCGCGATTGCGGACGGAAAACCGCTACGCGATCTTACCGGAACTGCTCTAGCGAACGAGGAGGCCGGCGTGATCGCACAGCGCCGTGAAGGCCTCCTGTGCCTGAGCCGCGCCGGCATTGCTTTCGAGCGCCGCCTCGATCTTTTCGCGCGCGGCCTGATAGAAGGGACCGCGCTTGGCATGCGGCCAGTCGATCAGGATTTCACTGGCGTCCTGAAGCGTGGTCACCTCACGGATCGTGTCCGAGCCGTGGGGCTTGATCCGCATCGGGGTCGGCAGCATCAAATCGGCCATTGGTTTTGCCCGCTATTGCAGGATCCGCGCTTCGCGCGCGGCGTCGATCATTGCCTCCATCGCCTTTTCCGGCGCCGTCCAGCCGTCCAATGCATCGCGGCAGCTGCGCCACGCCGCCCGGTATCGCCGGCCCCGGCCGGCCGGCCAGTCGCCGAGGCATTCCAGACCCTCCCAGGCGCTGCGCACCACGCGCTCCCGCTCGGGGGCGAATTTCAGGCGGATTGGTCGGGGAAACATCTTGTCGTTCAACGGTGGTCTCCGTGACTGGTAATGTCGCCCAGCCGAGCTGCGTTTTCTGGAGAACGCCATGCAGGAAGGGCGGCGGATAACGCCGCCGACAACGGAGGGTTCCAATCCCGAAAAATCAATTTTCAGTCGTGCGCGACGGCGTCCGACAGAGGTCTGGCCGCCGGCAAATCGGCGTCTGGCGCCTCCGGCCGGTCATGCTCGAACTGTTCGGTGCCGGGCAAGGCATGCAGCCAGGCCTCGCGCCGGCCGATCCACAATTCGTACTCGGGAGTAAGGTCGGTCGGCGCGACGTCGAGGCTGCCAAGCATCACCTCGGCCTCCTTGTCGCTAACCCAGGCAAGGCGGCCGCCGCAGGTCGGGCAAAAGCTGCGCGTGCCATAGGAGGCAACTTCGCCCGATGTCTCGAAAGCGTCGCGCGGCCAGATGGCAAAGGCCGAATAGACCGAGCCGCCCGCCTTGCGGCAGTCCTTGCAGTGGCAAAGACCGACCCGCGACGGCCGGCCGGTGACAACGAACTGCACGCCGCCGCACAGGCAACTGCCGGTCCTGCGTGTCGTGTCGGACATGATAGCGGCTCCTCCGTCAGTCTGGCCTCCGTCAGGCTGGCCCCGTCACTCTGGCTTCATCAGTCTGGCATGCCGCCGGCTATCCGCGCGCGGCCATGTGGTTGTCAAGCTTCTTCCTCGAAGGGCCGTAGCGCTTGATGATGGTCTGGGCTTCGCTCTGCGGGATGCCGTATTTGCGGGCGAAGGCGGCGACCTCGTAGGTCTCCTCGCTCGAAACCTGCTTGCGGTCCTGTTTGATCTTCGATTTGTCGTCGGGCATGCCGGGCCTCGCTTTCCGTCCGCGGCCGGTCGCGAAGGCGTCGAACCCTGGTTCGGCACGCGATGCCGCGGTCAGACATAACAGCGATCGACGCCGCTGGTTCCATGGAAGGCGGCGGACGGACCGGATAAGGCCTGCCTGGCGCCGGTCGCAAACGTCCGGTTCAGGCCGAGGGGCAGACGGGGTCGGCGTCGTGCCGGCTGGCGTCGCCGCATTCGGCGCAAGGCGCGCTTACGCCAGGGCAGCCGCGCTGGTGCGTGCCGGCCGGGCAGCAAAGGCCATTGGAACTCGTCCAGCGCGGGCATTGGAAAACCTGCCCGGTGCCACCGCAGCCACTGCATTCCATAACCGGTGACCGGACCAGAGGGGACTCCGTCCCCAATCTGACGCTCGCGCCCAATTTTTTTTATCCACCCAACACTGCACCGGTTATACCAGTGCATTAGCCCCACCTTGACCATAGCACGATCATGGTTACGGACAAGTTCGTGATTTCGTCAGCGCCGCATGACGCGGCGCGCCGATGGCCAAGGCCTTGGCCGGATTCTCCCTCGAACGCTGGGTACATCAGCTGGCAAGCCGGAATCGGTTGTGTCGGATTGGCCAGGGGACAGGCGGGGAAAAATTTGCCGAGGCCTGTCGGATCGGTGCCCGGCGGCGCGTCCTGTGGGCGAACCAAACTGGAGAACGACCATGCCCTCGCAAATCGCTCAATCGCCGTGGCAGACCGCGGCCCTTCTCATTGCTCGCCTGATCTTCGCCGCCGTCTTCCTCATAGCGGCGACCTTCAAGTTCATGGGCATGGGTGCCACCGCGGGCTACATCGCCGCCGCCGGTTTTCCGTTTCCGCTCTTGCTTGCCTGGTGCGCGGCGATCCTGGAGGTTGCGCTGGTGCTGTGTTTCCTCAGCGGAGCCTTCTTCTCGCAGGCGGCCCTTATCGCCGCGGCCTATGTGCTGTTCCTGGGCTTTGCCTTCCACGGCCCCAGCCACTGGGCCGGCAACCAGGCCGAGTTCGGCTTTTTCGTCGACCATTTTTCCTTCCTGGCCGGGCTGCTGTTCGCGGCGGTGCACGGACCGGGAAGGATGCTGGCGCTGAACCTGGGATGGCCGGGCAGGGCGTGAGGCCGAGACCGCCAGTCTCGGCCGATGCGGCCCAGGCCGGTCTGGGTTCACAGCTGGTCGTTATAGGCCTCTTTCATCTGGCCCACCATGCGGGCCAGTTTCGAAAAGGAGGGTATGTCCGCTTCCGGCTGACACTGGTTGGCCAGTTCCAGCAGCCTGATGGGAAAATTGACGGCGTCCCTGCTCGACGACGACATGCCTTCGGATCGTTCCTCGCTGGTCTCGCTGGCTTCGGCTTTGCGCAAGGCGATGTCGATTTCCTCGGCCGACAGCACCCCCTTTCGGACAAGGGCGTGGTTGATGGCGGCGATGGCCATCAGCAGACCTTCGATTTGCAGATTGGCGACGTTCATGGTTTTGCTCCCATTCGATGGATTCCAAACGCATGAAGGCCTATTCCGATCCGGATGACGGTGCGATGGTCCCTTGATCGGGCGGCTGACGTTCCATCGGGCGCGCCGCGATGGAGCCGCGTGTCCGCGATGCCTTGTGCGGGAAAAGAGACTATACTGGCGCGGGCCGGGTAGGAAGCAGGAGGTGTGTATGCGACTTGCTCTAGCCTTTGGTTTTATCATGGCGATGACGACGGCCGCGTCCGCCGGCATGACGATGACGTTCGAATGGGGGCCGACAGCCAAGTGTTTTGATCCGAAATCGCCGCCGATAACACTCTCGGGCGTTCCCGCCGGGACGAAGACCCTGGCGTTCAGGATGACCGACCTGGACGCGCCCGACTTCAAGCATGGCGGTGGGCAGGTGGCCTTCGCTGGCCAGAAAACCTTGCCCTACGGAACCTTCAGCTATCGCGGGCCATGCCCGCCCAAACCGCATACCTACGAGATCTCGGCGAGGGCGCTCGATGGCACAGGTAAGATCCTCGCCACGGCGAAGGCGCGAAAGCGTTTTCCGTGACACTGAAGTTTAACGCGTGGGTGGGGGCCGGGTCGGGATCGTGAGCCATCTCGCCGGTTTGACGCAATCCGGGCGGAAACCGGCCGCGCACTTTTCCCGGGCTGCTGAAAAACCGGCATGCATGTCAGACTCGGATCACGCCGTTTTGAGGCGATGTGAATTTTTTCCTAATTGTATACGTGACAAAGTATGGGCGATTCCATAGGGGTAGCCATTGCGTGACAGGCCGGGAATCCGCATAGATCAATCATGCGGGTGACTGACGTAATCAGACCGAGAAAAGCAAGCGTCGCGTTCTCTCTGTGGAGCGACGAGAAGCTGAAAGCCAAGGACTTCCCTCTCAGTAAGAAGAGAGGGAAAGCCTATCCTCTTACCCGTCGATACCGATGGCAGACCATAAGCTTTACTACCAAGGGGCGTGGCTATAGGGTGCTAGTCGCGTATCACACCCTTGTTCCAGAGTTTATCGCCACACTCGGCGAGGAAGTCGGTGGGGATTTCCGAGTGTTGGCGAGGTGGGAGTTTCACGCAACTCATGGCGGTTGGCATGTGCATACCGTTTGCGGCGACACTGACAACTTGTCAGTAGGGATCGTAAAGCCGTCAGGAACCAAGCGCATTCCTGAACCGAAGTCCTATCATCGCCACATGAAAATGCTTAACGATGGTCATGCTATGGGTGATACGGTCGCTACGGCGATTGCGTGCAGCCTTGTCGGTATAGATCAGCAACCCGATATATTCGTGATAGACGCGATGCCATGGGCCTGAAGGAGCAAATATGCAGGGCGTTCTGCGAGAACGTCCAAGTGACTGCCTTTGACGGCGGTGTGGCTATTTGCACGCCCTATCAAAACTTCGTTTCGGGAGACCTAATCGGCATATACGCGCTTGGTCCCAAGGCCGGGGTTTACCGCATTGTCGATAACGCCCTCACGCTAGCCTTCCTCGAAGCTGAAGGCGCCACGATGGACGCTGCCAGCCGCCGGGAGGCATTGTCCCAGATACTTGAGCAGCATGGGGCCGCCTATGACGAGGAAATGGGGGAAATTTTTAGAGAAGGCATAGCAGAAGCTGATCTGCCAAAGGCCATCCTCGAATTTTCGGCCCTGCTGCTTCGCTTGAACGATCTGGTTCTTTTGACAGTAGAGCGCGTAAAGAATGCGTTCGAGGACGATGTGAGGGCCGCAATCAGGGAAGAGATGGACAAACGCCATGTCCGCTATGTCGAGGGCCAACCGGTTTCTCCCGATTTGGCGGACGTGACGCCAGATATGGTTTTCTATCCGGACAACCGAGACCCCGTCGCGCTCTTTATCGCCACCAACGAATCCAAGCTTTGGCAGGCAATGCTATTGCGCGTCATGGCAGAAAGCGTAGTGCACCAACCTCTATCGGTGGTGGCCGTGCTGGAGACAGAGAACTCAATCAGCCAGAAAGTGCGCCTTCAGGCAGACAACCGACTTGATGCGCTGCCCAGATACAAAAGTGGTCCTCATGACACGATCCAACGAATCGCCCGCGTCGTCGTCGGCAACGAAGCGGCAAGCGTCCACTGACACTGAACGGTTCAACGACACGCTTAAGCGAATGCTGAAAACGCCGCCGAAGCCTACGGTGAAAAGCACAAAGCCAAAGTCGGCTCCCGCAAAAAAAGCTTCTCGCTCTTAACTGCGGATAAAGAACATTTGTCCCCGATTTACTTTCAATGCCTTGGCAAATTCTGTGGAAAAGATCACGGGCGTCTAGGAGTCGCATTTCGATTTCTTTCGAAGGGCAATTAAGCATCTCGCCTTCTGCTTAGGCGAGACCGGCTTCACCAATCCGCCGATAGGTAAGGCGCTTGCCTTCGATCATTGCAAGCAACTGGTCGTGGCGCTCGGTGTCGGTGACCTTAAGCGCCGTGCGGCGATTATAGCGGAAATCGAACTCGGCCAAGTAGCGGTGAAGATGAGCCTCGCCGCAATGCTGATAGACGCCGATCATGCCGCGCTTGAAGACTGAGAACACGTTCTCAATCGTATTGGAATTTTTTCCTAGGAAATCGTTGACCGGCTGAGGGCAGCCATGCTACATATTTGGCCATGGTGCTGATTTGCGCCAATGACCCGCCGCCGAGGCGGGTTTTGTGTTTCTGGCTTTGCGGCCTCGGCTGCAATTTGCGCGCCAGCGCTCTACCGCGCCCCCCTCTGTCCTGCCGGACATCTCCCCCACAGGTGGGGAGATTGGCCGTCATCCCGGCTTTCGCCAATCGCCCAGGCCGCCAGATCGGGCGAGGCGCCCGAACTGCAATTCCCCCCAGAAGGGGAGGCAGGACAGAGGGGGGCGCGACAGAACTTCTGCGAGATGTGAGAACCCTCATGCCACGTTACGCCACCATCATCACCGACGATGACGGCCGCGAGGTCGTCAGCGCCATTGGCGAGTTCGAGGACGCGGCGCCGCAAGCGCGCCTGGGCCGTATCGAACAAGTCGCATCCGGCGTGCTGATCGGCATGATGCGGGACGCGGCCGGTGGCTTTTGCTTTCCGCGACCGGGCAGCGGCGCGCGCCTTGTTGGCCTTACCCTGGCGGGGCTCAGGGCCCGAACCAAGGCGACGAAGCCTGCCGGGACGGCAAAGCCGAGGAAGCCCAGGAAGAAGGCTGCCCGCTCGAGGAAACCGGCAAGGCGGGTGCCGAAGGCGGGCAGGGCGGTCTCCGCCAGCGATATCGCCGTAAACGCGATGGGCGAGGCCAATGGCTGATGAAGTCGCCGCCAGGCCGGCGCGCGGCAGGGCAAGGCGAAAACCCGTAGCCACCCCGGCCTCTGCCCCCAAACCCCGCCCGAAACGGTCGAAGAAAACGCTTGGCGACGACTTTCTCGCCGCGGTGCGCACCGATTTCCGCGCGCACGGTGCCGGCGTCATCGCCGAGGTGCGGGCCGACAAGCCGGACCAGTATCTGAAGATCGTGCTTTCGGTGCTGCCCAAGGATTTCGATGTTGCCGTCAACCAACTGGATGCCCTGAGCGATGAGGAGATCCGCAACCGCATCCGCGCCCTCGAGGCCGTCGTCAGGCCGTTCCTCGACGAAACCGCTGAGCTCGGCGCGGATGGAATATCTGGCGCTGTTGGCGGAGCTTGACCGCCGGCGTCGCTCCAACCAACTGGCCTCTTATGAGCCGTATCGGCGGCAGGCGGAGTTTCACGCGGCAGGCGCGCAAAACCGCGAAAGACTGTTCATGGCCGGCAACCAGCTCGGCAAGACCCGGGCCGGCGGCGCGGAATGGGCCATGCATCTGACCGGCCGCTACCCCGGCTGGTGGCAAGGCAAGGTCTTCGATACGCCGGTCCGCCTGTGGGCCGCGGGCGTGACCGGCGAAGGCACGCGCGACAACCCGCAGCGCGTGCTGGTCGGCCCGCCGCAGCAGCAGGCGGCCTGGGGCACCGGCATGATCCCGGCCGATGCCATCGTCGACACCATCATGGGCCGCGGCGCCCCTGGCGCGCTCGACAGCGTCGTGGTGCGCCATGGCGGCGGCGGCGATTTGCAGGCGGGCGAGAGCGTGCTGTCATTCAAGAGCTTCGAAAAAGGCCGCGAGAAATGGCAGGGCGAAACGCTGCACGGCGTCTGGTTCGACGAGGAACCGCCGCTCGACATCTATTCCGAAGGGCTGACCCGCACCAATGCGACCGGCGGCATCACCATCGTCACCTTCACGCCGCTGCTCGGCATGAGCGACGTGGTGCTGTTGTTTTTGTCGGCGGGTGAGGTGGAGAAGATGGGGTGAGCGGTTCGATCATTCACGCAAGCCCCTCAAATCCATCCGTCAAGCAGAACCGTTTCTAAACCAGTGGTGCCTAGCCCTGCGAAGGATGAACAGCGAGCGAGTAGCGGCGGTTAGGTTCGACAGGCAGGCCTTGCTGCTTCTGTGCGGATTGCTCGCAGCCTGCAACGGCGGCGACTGGCGCGCCAATGCGATCTCGGCAGCCGAGGACAAGATGCGCGTTGAGGTGAACGACAGCTCGGCCACCTTCTCCCATATCCAGCTCACTGGTGACAGTTCGAGCGGCCAAACCTGCGGCGTCGTGCGCGCCAAGGCCGGCAGTGGTTGGAAAAACGTCCGCTTCATTGTCTATATCGACAACACGGCGGGCCCTTATGTGGAGGCAGGACTTGGCCGCCAGTCGATGTCGAGGCCCGATTTCGATTGGGCCTGGCAGAATGACTGCCTCAACGAGGGCTACAAATCCTGAGTTTGACCGTGGCTGCGGCATTGTAAGACCTGATGACGCTTAGCCGGGCGGCATTCACTTTCGCCCGCAAGGTCGGCGCCGATCTCGGCTTCGTCGAGCCACCTCTCCCCCACATGCGTGGGGCGAGGAACCCAAGCCTGCGGAGGCCTCGATGTCCCGTCACGTCACCTTCATGACCATCGACGATGCCGAGCATTATTCGCCAGACGAGCGCGCAGCGATCGTCGCCGCCTACCCCGTGCATGAGCGCGAGGCGCGGGCGCGTGGCATTCCGGTGCTGGGTTCGGGGCGCATCTTCCCGGTGGCCGAGGCGCTGATCGCCTGCGAGCCGTTTCGGCTGCCGCGCTACTGGCCGCGCATCGGGGCGCTTGATTTCGGCTGGGACCATCCCTCGGCCGCGGTCGAACTCGCCTGGGACACGGAGGCCGATGTCGTCTATGTCACCAAGGCCGCCAGAGCCTCGCGGCAAACACCGGCCATGCAGACGCTGACGCTGAAGCCCTGGGGCGAATGGCTGCCATGGGCATGGCCGCGCGACGGCCGCCGCGAAACGCTGGAGGGCGCGGGCACCGCGCTGGCCAAGCAATATACCGCGCATGGGCTCAACATGCTGCCCGGCCACGCCCGCTTTGCCGACGGCTCGGTGTCGGTCGAGGCCGGTCTGATGGAGATGCTCGACCGCATGCAATCCGGGCGCTTCAAGGTGTTTTCCACGTTGATGGACTGGTTCGAGGAGTTCAGGCTTTTCCATCGCAAGGACGGTCAGGTTGTAAAACTGCGAGACGATTTGATGGCCGCGACACGCTACGGCGTGATGATGCTGCGCGAAGCGGTGGTCGATCCCTCGGAATTCAAGGCGGCGCGGCGGAAGGCGGGGCAGAGCGATCCGCTGAGCGCGTTCAGATAAGGGCGGGCTCTCCACACACATGGTCATCCTCGGGCTCGACCCAGCGTGGCGTCCCCTCAGGTCGCGCCATGAATCCTATGGTCCGCGCGCGTCGCTTCGCTCCTTGCTCTGCTCAGGGATGACCAAGGCAATGCGCCGCTGACATCTGTCATCCCGGCACACAATTCGCCGCTCTCTCCGAAATCCTCAATCCGACAAACCCCCAGAACGCGACACGGCGTGCGCGATCCGGCCGTGCCGCGATCGCCGGCGCCGCGCGCCCTTTTTTCAAAACCAGTTTGGGCAGGCAACGCCAATGGTACACATCATTCCTCTCTCCGTTGGTCAGCGCCGGCGCGATAAGGGCAACGCGTCGGCAAATGCCGACGCTTCGCCGGCGGGCGGGGCCACGGCTCCGCTCGACGGCTATTGGCAGGCTGTTGCCGAGCACTATGAGCGGCGCCAGGCGCAGCAGCAGGCCTTCGACACCGAGATCGCGGCCCGCAGGCTGAACGGCGAGATCGCCAAGACCGAAGCCGATGCCGTGGCCAACGCCCCGGCCGACGGCGCCGGCCTGCACGACACCGTCTACGGCCAGGTCAATCCGCACACCGGCCAGGTGGTGAAGACCGGGCAGTTCGACACGCTGTTCGACACTTTCGTGAAGCAGGCACCGCCTGAAGTGGGCGCTGGCCTTGCCAGCCGCAAGGAAGCGCTGCGTGACGCGGGCTCCACGCGCATGGCGATGCAGCAACTCCAGCGCCGCAAGCAATATGAACAGACCCAGTGGTTTAAGGTCGAAGCCGCCGAGCTCAACACCATCGCGCAAAGCGATCCCAACGACACCGCCGCTTTCGACGCCACCCGCCAGACCGGTCTCGATCTTCTCGCCAAGATGAACCTCGATCCGCAGATCAGGCTGCAGGCGGAAGCCGCATGGCGCGCCAGCACCGCGAAGGCGCGCATGCAAGCGCTGATCGCGCAGGACCCGCGCCGCGCCGCCGAGATGCTGAGCGCGATACCGGTGGCGAGCGACCCGCAGGCCGGTGACACTCGCGGCGGTTTGTCGTCTGATGACATTCGGCGGTTGGTCGGCCAGGCGCACACCGCGACAGTGAGCCGACTGGTCGAAACGCGCGCCAATATCGACCTCGCATCGCAGAATGCCCCGGATGCGATCGCCAATGCGGGCAACTATTCCGGCGCAATGCCAAGCTCCACGAATTTCGTGGACGTTTACGGCGAGGAGGAGGGTGGCAAGCGCTACCAGGAGTTCAGTCGAAAGATTGACGCTGGTCGCCAAGCCTTCGGCATGCGCACCATGCCGAACCAGGCGATCCACGCGGCGTTGCGCGATGCCGAGCCTGGCCCTGGAAGTTCCGACGAAGACCACCTCCGATATCAGGTTACGGCTGCTGCTACCCTCAAGACTCTGCGCGAGAGGCGGGCAGATCCTGCGGGCTATGTTCGCGAAGTCTTTCCCAATATCGACGCCGCGTGGAGCGACGTCACTGGCCAAGCCGGCAAGTCAGAGATTAACAATCGGGAGGCATACAATCGGGCGATCGCCCTCTCTGTTGCTGCGCAACTGCAACTGGGTATCGAGGATCCTCAACCTCTACCAGCGGCTGTTGTCCAAAGCATCGCCGACGACTTCAGCAGGAACGATAGACCGCAGGCTGATAGGGCCGCCGTCCTAAGTGACCTTCTGGCGGCAGCGCCCGACCCAGGGACCCGGAAAGCCTTATCTCTGCAATTAGACCGAGCTGGCCTTTACCAACCAGCCGAGATCGATCCGATCACCACTGCCGCGACAGGGCAGCAATCGCCTACTTCGGCGAGCGCCGACGAGCCCAAGTCCGCATTTCGACAGGCCGCGGAGGACTTCGGCAACTATCTCAGCGAGGGTTTCGAATCCCTGGGCCGAGCGCCGCACGACATTGGGCTGGCTCTCCGGGACCTGCGCGATTCCCCTTTGGATTTCCTTGAGCAGCTGCCCGCCACCCCTGGCTCAGGGGCGGTCGCCGAAGGGCGCCTGGCATCGGAGGTGGTCGGCGAAGCCGTTGCAAAAGGCTTGGCCATCGTCCGCAGCAGGACCGGCAGGTTTGGCAAGCCCCTGGAGGAGTTTGCAACAAGCGGTTCGCGCGCCACATCAGAGCTTGCCGCCGAGGGGACGATTGCTCGCCAAGCCGCCGAGACGAAGTCTCTGATCAAAGCAGCAGAAGATGCCGCCTACCGTGTGAGCATGGGCGCCAAACCCGACAAGGCTGAGCTTCTTCAGATCATAAAGTCGATTGCAAGAGACCCTTCTAAGGTAAAGTATCCAGGAGCATCATTGGGGAGGGCTGCTTCCAAAAATTACCGTAAAACATTTCTTGATGCGAACCCGAATCTGGAAGGAGAAGTTGTCGTACACCATGCTGCGGAGCGGCAGGTGTGGGAAAGATATCCAGACCTTTTTGCTGCAGATGAAATGCACTCTCTTCAAAATCTTAGAGGTATCCCAAAAGGACTAGATAGCCTTTTGCACAAGATCGTTTTTCGATTCGAGTGGGATCAATTTTACGAGGCGCACCCCGAGGCAACCCGTCGGCAAGTGCTGGACTACGTGACTTATATCGATCAGAAATATGGACATCTGTTCAATCCCCCGATAGGTGAGTGATGCAATACTTTAGAATACGGCCGAACGTCGCTGGCGGGATTGGCAAAAACACCGTTCTCGACCGGAGCGTCCACCCGCCAGTCGTGACCAGGCTTCACTATGTGGTAGAGGGCTGGTTCGGCGATGTGATCGTTGCGACATTCCCCTGTTTTCTCGTCACTCAGGACACCCAGCGCGCACTGCAGAAGATGGGCTTTTCAGGTGCAACGTTCGCCGACGCTGAGGTGACTATCTCGGAAGAGTGTCAAGAGGATCAACCTGGGTTGGAGCTGCCACCCTTTGTCTGGCTGAAAGTAAACGGCAAGGCCGGGCGCGACGACTTCGGGATCGCGGTACCCTTTCGCCTGGTCATTTCGGAACGCATTCTTGACCTGTTTGAATCGTTGGGCATTCCGTTTGCGGTGGTTGAGCCCTACGATGGCTAAGTAGCAATTGGACCAGTTGCCGTGGTTCGAGGAGTTCAGCTTTTCCATCGCAAGGATGGTTAGGCAGCCGCGCGTCGATTTGATGCCCGCGACCCCCTACGGTGGGATGATGCTGCGCGAAGCGGTGGTCGATCCGGGGGAATCCAAGGCAGGACGCAAACGGGCTGTCGGGCAGAGCGACCCGCCGGGCGCGTCTCGGTAGGGAACTACTTCATTTCGTCATTCGGGCTTGACCCGAGAATCCATGCTGGGATCTCCAGCACCTCAATCACCCCTATCAGATTCCGCAGCGTGGTGGCGTCCCCTCAGGTCGCGCCATGAATCCTACTGTCCGCGCGCGCCGCTTTGCTCCTTGCTCTGCTCAGGGCTGACCAAGGCAATGCGCCGCTGATATCTGTCATCCCGGGACGCACTTCGCCGCTCTCTCCAAAATCCTCAATCCGACAACCCCCAAGAACGCAGCGTCGGCGTGTGCGCGATCCGGCCGTGCCGCGATGGCCGGCGCCGCGCGTCCTTTTTTCAAAACTAGTTTGGGCAGGCAACGCCAATGGTACACATCATTCCTCTCTCCGTTGGCCAGCGCCGGCGCGATACAGGCGATGCGACGGCGTATGCCGACGCTGCGCCGGCGGGCGGGACGCCGCCTCCGCTCGACGGCTATTGGCAGGCTGTTGCCGAGCACTATGAACGGCGCCAGGCGCAGCAGCAGGCCTTCGACACCGAGATCGCGGCCCGCAGGCTGGACGGCGAGATCGCCAAGACCGAGGCCGATGCCGTGGCCAACGCACCGGCCGATGGCGCCGGCCTGCACGACGCCGTCTACGGCCAGATCAATCCGCACACCGGCCAGGTGGTGAAGACCGGGCAGTTCGACACGCTGTTCAACACCTTCGTGAAGCAGGCACCGCCTGAAGTGGGCGCTGGCCTTGCCAGCCGCAAGGAAGCGCTGCGCGACGCGGGCTCCACGCGTATGGCGATGCAGCAACTCCAGCGCCGCAAGCAATATGAACAGGCCCAGTGGTTTGAGGTCGAAGCCGCCGAGCTCAACACCATCGCGCAAAGCGATCCGAACGACACCGCCGCCTTCGACGCCACCCGCCAGACCGGCCTCGATCTTCTCGCCAAGATGAACCTCGACCCGCAGATCAGGCTGCAGGCGGAAGCCGCATGGCGCGCCAGCACCGCGAAGGCGCGCATGCAAGCGCTGATCGCGCAAGACCCGCGCCGCGCCGCCGAGATGCTGAGCGCCGGACCGGTGGCGAGCGACGGCATGGGCGAGACGGTGCGGATGCAGCTGGGGACCGCACGGCAAGGGGAGGTAGCCCAGGCATTCGGCGAAGCAACTTCGCCAGATGGCGAGACAGCCATGCCTCTCGACGCGCTCACCTACCTAAAGCCAGGTGATATTGCGGCGCTGAAGGACCAGGCCAACAACGCCACCGCGGCCCAACTGATCGGTGCCAAAGCGCGGGTCATGCTTGCCGAGCAGAACGCGCCGGCTGTCATGGCCGCCACCGGAAAATACCCCGAGGAGCAGCCGACCGCGCAGGATTTCGTCAATGTCTACGGTGCCGACGAGGGCCCGAACCGTTTCGAAAAATTCCGGATAACGACCGACGTCGCCAAGACGTACTCCGACATGTACCCGGTGTCGAACCAGGCGATACATGCCGAGCTTCGGGATCTCGAACCTGGACCGGGGGGATCACCCGAGGAGCGTGAACGGTACGAGGTAAAGGCCGGCGCTGCGCAGCTGATCATGGCGGCCCGCGACGCCGATCCCGTCGCCTACATCAGCCAATTGTTTCACGGCAACGCTCCGGATTGGGGCAGGGTCTCGACGCCTCAGGATTTCCAGGCAGCCATCGCGTGGGCCAGGGCTGCCCAGCAGCAGTTGGGCTTCAGCAAGGTGTTGGCCGTTCCGCAGGAACTCGCGGACAGCGTTGGGGCAAGATATGTCGATGAGAGCGTGCCGCTGCAGCAGCGCATCATCGAGTTGAGCGATAAACTCAAGGCAGTGCGCGACCCGGAGGCTCGCTTCGCCTTCGCCGGACAGGTTTTCCGGTCCGCCTTGGCCCGCCTGCGTCAGAACGCGGCAGGCAATCCGAGCTTTGCGCCATCCGAGCTCGCAGCCAGGGGAAAAGCCCTTGAGGCCGATCTGATCAAGATGGCCGCGCATCCCGCCCGGGTGCGGTTCGACGCCGGCTCATGGTGGCAAAAGCCGCTTGCGG
Organism: Mesorhizobium sp. B2-4-17; assembly: GCF_006441275.1. Lineage (NCBI taxonomy): Bacteria > Pseudomonadati > Pseudomonadota > Alphaproteobacteria > Hyphomicrobiales > Phyllobacteriaceae > Mesorhizobium > Mesorhizobium sp. B2-4-17. Next base: position 13,983 of record NZ_VFUX01000023.1, read on the forward strand.
CCACGAACGACGTCGTCAGGCTCATGGCCAACGGCGCAACATTCGGTCAGTCTGACAAGTTCACCGCCGGAATGCACTCGCTCGTCTCCGACAAGAGCTATGACGAGCTGCTGGCAGTCGAACAAGCCGAAACCGAAGACGCAGAGGATCGTGCCGGGTCGGCTGGCGTAGCCGCAAATCTACTTGGCGCTTTCGCCACCGGTCATGGCCTTCAAAGCGCGGGCCTGACCTTCACGGGAAGACTTGGGGCCGAAGGCCTCAAGGGCCTGCCGGGCCTTTTCGCAAGAAGCGCTACCGCCGCTGCCGACGGCGCGATGTTTGGAGGTGTCGATGCGGCGCTGAACGGTCGCGACATCGTGCGCGAGATGGCTACCGGAGCGCTTTTGGGGGCTGGCGGCAATGTCCTCGCCGAGGGGCTTGGCGCGATTGGTCGGCAGATAGCGACGAGAATCGCGAGGGAGTCGCGTCCCGCTGTCTTCGACGCAGAAGGTGTCGTCGCGCCGCAACCCTCGCTAGCAGTAGCCGAAGATGCGCGCGCTTCTACGCGACAAACTGTGGATTCAATCGGTGATACCGAAATAGTCCGGCGGCAGGAGATATTGGGACGGGTGCATTTAGCCTGGTCCACCCGGGACGTTACAAATCCAATAAGGCGTTGCGAAAGGAATGGGAGCAGAAGCACGGACAGCCTTGGCCCAAAGACCCAGATACCGGCCGGAACATGGATGTGTCGCACGAAATTCCGCTGTCCGACGGCGGGCCAGATCACATATCAAACATTCGACCCCGTACTAGGGCAGACCACATAAAACGGCACCAGGACGCCGGCGACTATATGCGCTGGTCCAAACGAAGATACCAAGGGAGTTAGTCATGGATAGCAATGCTGAACCTGACCTAGAAAGCGTTACGCATCTACCGCCACCGAATATAGGTACCGGAGAACACGATCTCGATCGTGCCCGGGTCGAGGCGCGTCAATATCTGAAATTCTACAACTGGGTTTTGTCCATAAAAGGCGAGTATCTGGGATATGGTGCCGAAGGAATAATCTACATATTCCTCTTCCAGATAGAACCTGGTCGACCGGATGTGAACCAATGGATATGGGTCATCGTTGGCGACGTGCCGCCGACATATATCCCTGTTGACGACGCCAGGACGCCCTTCGAGGCTCTTGACGGGTACATTGGCGCCCTTGAGGAATGGGTCGAGGCAGCGCGCAAGGGGAAGTCGGTGGCGAATTTGATACCGGTCAATGTCGATGCCAATCCCGTCAACGCCGAAATATTGGCTGGGCGTCTCAAATTTCTCGACGAGAAGATTTTACCCGAACTCCGGGGCTGAACCTCCTGTGGGAACACGGCGGACAATGGAGGATAGCTAGATCACAACATGATCCTGGGACTATCTTCCAGAAGGCACTGCATCCGAATCGCCGAGGAGGATTTTCTTTATGGGGAAAATAATGAAGTTATTGGATATGTTGGGCGGTTGTCGGATTTTGACGAAGACGACACGATTTATGTGTCGGAGCCGTGGACGGTAGATTCCAATGCAATGGTTGCGACCGAGCCGGAAGAGGGATTGGTGCCAGCGAAGGCGGCCAAGGCGGGGCTGACATACTTCATCGAGATATTCATCGCGATCGAATTTACCGAGGCCTGGGTTGCGTCGCAGAAAGAAACGCCCAGCCTGTCTGCCATCTGTCAACGGCTCATCGAATATGCCACCTATGATGCGTGAGGGGAAAATGGCGACCGATCGACGTTATGAAGGAAAGCCGCTGCTTCGGCTTCTGGAGCTTTATGTGCTCAAAGCGATTGGAGAACTCTCTCAGGAGTCGGAAGATTCCCTGAAAGCCATGGGCCCCAGCCTGCAGGCTATTTATGGCGGTGACGGAGGATGGGACGATGCAGTCGCGAAGGCTCTGCACATGCCCGACACGATGCCGGAGGCAATCCGCGATATGTGGGCAAGGAATCTCAAAATCGCCCGCGACAACAATGTAACGCTCACGCCTCAGCAATTTGCCGAGATGTTCGTGGATAACAACTTCGCTAGTTAAGCCGCCTCAAACTTCCGCAAGACGTGGCCTGGAAATGCCGGTGCGGGACCAACCTGTGACCAATGCGCCGGGGTGGCGTCGAAAAGCCGACTTTTCGGAAATTTAAAAGTTATTCGCCGATAGACACGGGTAGGGGGATTACATGGGTGCAGGTTCTGCTGCGGTGCTGCTCGGGGCGCTGGTTCCGACATTTTTGCTGAGCCGCTTGTTGCTTTGGATTACAAAGCGTTGGAACGGCGGCGTGGCGCGCCAGTTGCTCGTGCATGTCATTTGCGGTGCGCTCGCCATTATCGCCGCGGCTTACGGCTACTCGAACACCGGGGCGCCGGACTGGTCTCGCGGCCCAGTTTACATCGTTGCGCAGTTGATCTGGCTGGTGGTGGATTTTGTTCGCGACCGCCGTCGGCAAAGCCAGCCTGCGAGCTGATGGCTCACAAACGCTGAAGACCAACCATTGCAATGCGCGACGTTGAGGCCTGAATTGCGCATATGCAATGCTTAAACCGCGTTCTATCCGGGTCCGGGTGAATTCCGCCGTCGCCGGCAATATCGCAGACGTGCTTGATGAACAGGAATGGCGAGACCAATTCGGGAATGAGTAGGTAACCTCGACCCGCCACTGGATCTCGCGAACACGCGGCAGCAGAACGTCTGGCCCCTGTAAGAGGGTGGAGGATAGAGGGTCGCTTTCACGCTAACCGGAGAAACGAAACATATTAAATAGGAATTTTTTCCCGTAAGCTGTTGACCATGTGAGGGCAGCAATGGTACATAATTATCCATGGCGCTGATTTGCGCCAACGACCCGCCCGCGAGGCGGGTTTTGTTTTTGGAGCGAGGGTTGCTGAGTTGCGGGGCAGTGTATTTCTGGCCCCTCCATCTGTGTGACCGAGGTGAAGCAAATCTGGAATAGTACACTGACACACGTGTCACTGTAGTTCTTCTCCGCCAACCTTCGCCCGAAGACCGGCCGGGCAATTACGGCAACAGTGCCTGTTTGGGGCGCGCCAGACGTTGGCACCGCCCCGACGTCCGCAGTCGGCGTTTCGATTCTGATCGACGAAAGTCGTTTCCATGACGCTGCGCATCATTCCCGCCACGCTGCGCGATCTTTCCTACATCGCCGCCAATCTGCGTCCCGAAGACCGCGCCGAGATCGATTGCCAGCTCGACCATTGGTCGCCGGCGCTCTTGGCGCTGACGGCGCTGCAGGGCTTTGCCTATGTCGCCGAGCTCGACGGCAACCCGGAAGCCGGCTTTGGCGCCGCCGAGCAGCGCGACGGCCTATGGATCGCCTGGAGCTGGGGGACGCGCCGCATGAAGCGCTGCGTGCCCGGGATCACGGCGTTCTTCCACTCGGTGCTCGGGCCGCAGGTCGCGGCGCGGGGCGCCTGGCGGGTCGAGGCGCGGGCGCTGGCGGCCAATGACCTGGCGCTGCGCTGGCTTGGGCGGCTCGGCGCCACGCAACGCTGCCTGCTGCCGGGCTATGGGCGCAACGGCGAAGATTTTTTCCTTTACGACTGGACAAGAGAAGGCTGGAACCATGTGTCTGTTTCAAAAACCACCGGAACTGAAGCCGCTGCCCCCGGCGCCGACCGCGCAGGACAAGGATGTGCAGGCGCGCGAAGCCGCACTGCGGGCTGAGCTCGAACAGCGCCAGGGAACGCTGAGCACCATCAAGACCGACCTCGCGCCAAGCAGCCTCACCGGCCAGCGCCGCGTGCTGCTGGGGCTTTGACCATGACCGCGATGAAGCGAAGCTTTCGCCGGCGCGTGCTGGACTGGTGGTTCTGGCGCAGGCATGCCAGGGCGGTGAAAAGACGGGGGTAATCTCCCCCCTCGCCAAGGGCGACAGAGGGCGGCGTCTCGCGTGGAGCGCTAACCTTCGTCTGCCGCAAGAGGCCGCGCCCAGTCGGACCGCCCCCCTCTGGCCTGCCGGCCATCTCCCCCTCAAGGGGGGAGATCGGTGGCCTTCTTGGCGAAGGCCCAGACCATCAGCGGGTATTCCTCGTCGTTGCTGAGATCGCGCCACAGGCCGTAGGCGCGCACGGGGCCGCCTATATGGGCCCTGGCGCAGGCCTTGTTGCCCCAGCCATCGACCTTGACGTTGGCTTCAGGGAAGCCACCTTCGACCATCAGCTGCTTCAGGCCGGCGGGGGTCCATCTGTTGTAGTCGTGGGGCCTGGCGTGCACCCGGAACAGGAACGGTGTCGCCACCATCGCCCAGCCGCCGGGCCTGGTCATGGCGTGGATGTTTTGGGCTGCCGCCAGCGGCCGCCGCACATGTTCCAGCACCTGGTCGGCGATGACGATGGAATATTGTTCCTCTGTACGGTCCTTGCAGATATCGAAATCAGGGAAATCGACCGACCGGTAGTTCGGACACATCGCCCGCCAATAACGGTTCCAGCCGGGCGAGATCTCGATGACGTCGGAGGCCTTGCGGTTTCCGGCTTCCAGGAAAAGCGTGAACGCCTCGATCTGGCGGATGCGCAGCCAATTGCGGGAATCATAGCCAAGCAGGCGTTTGGCCACCTGCTTGCCGCGGTTTTTCAGGGTGCCGGCAAGGCTCGTCGTCGTCACTTCGACCTCCTCCAAAACCCGCCGCGAAAAACAGCCTAGCCCAGGCAAATGGGCAAAAAATGACAGCGAGCCGTTCTTCCTCGCTGGAGGGGGAGATGGCCGGCAGGCCAGAGGGGGTGGGCTCTTGTGGAGCGCCAACCTCCGTCAGCCGCGGGAGCTGCATCCAGTCGAACCGTCTGTCGCCTTTGGCGACATCTCCCCCTCGAGGGGGAGATTCCCCAGCTTCAACGAGGCACCCATGACCGATTCCCGCGCCCGCGATATTCTTTCGCGCCAGTCCGAACTCGAGACCGAACGCAGCCAATATGAGGCGGTGTGGGAACAGGTGGCGGAGTTCTGCGATCCCGATGCGCCCGATGTCTGGAGCGGCCGGCGGGCCGGCGGCCCGGATTCGCAGGCCGAGCGGCAGGAGCGGCGCGGCAGCCGCGTCTATGCCAACACCATCAATTCAGCCGCCAACAGGCTCGCCGCCGGGCTCGAAAGCCTGATCATCCCGCAGTCGGAAAAATGGCATGGTCTGTCGACGGCCGAGATGAACGACGAGGAGACCGACGAGGAAAAGAAGTGGGCGGAGGCGCTGCGCGATTTCCTGTTCTCGCTGCGCTACTCCGCCAATTCGAACTTCGTGCCGGCCACGCAAGCCTGCCTGCGCAATGTCGTGCGCTACGGCCCGGCCTATCTCTATGCCGAGGAAGGGTTCGGCGGCACGCTGATCCGCTATGCCTCGATCCCGGTGGTCGAGGGCTATCTGTCGCGCAACCGCTGGGGCCAGGTCGACATTTTCCACCGCCGCTACGAGCGCACGGCGCGGCAGGCGGCGCAGCTGCTCGGCTACGAAAAGCTGCCGGCGCGCATCAAGGTTCTGGTCGACGATCCGGCCAAGTGCGAGGAAAAGATCTCGCTGATCCAGTGCATCCAGCCGCGCGACGAGCGCCGGATGTACCGGCTTGGCGGCCAGTACCAATATCTCGACACGGCCTTCGCCTCCTACCACGTCATCGAGGATGAGGAGGATATCGTCCGGGAAAGCGGTTTCGGCACCTTCCCGGTGTCGACCTTCAACTGGCGCCGCTACGAGGGCGATCCCTATGGCATCTCGCCCGCCATCGAGGCGCTGACGACCGTGCGCGAGGAGAACGCGGTGCGCCGTTCCGGCTTGCGGGCGCTGCAGCAGATCACCGACCCGGCCACCGCCTCCAAGGCCAGGCTCGACTATGTGCCGGTGCTCAATCCGGGCGAGAATTATCCGGGCTTGATCGACGACAATGGCCGGCCGCTGATCGCGCCCATCAGCACCGGGCAGAACCCGACCTATGCCTTCAACTACGCGCAGAGCCGCGCCGACGAGATCCGCGACATGATGTTCGTCAATCTGTTCCAGACGCTGGTGCAGAACCCGCAGATGACGGCGACCGAAGCGCTGATCCGTCAGGAAGAGAAGGGCGCGCTGCTCGGGCCTTCCGGCTCGATCATCCAGGCGGGCTTCGCCAGCAATCTCGACCGCGAGCTCAGTATCCTCGAGGACAAGGGGCTGTATGACGAGGACAGCCGCTTCGCGCCGCCCGAAAGCCTTGCCGGCAAGGCGGTGCGGCCGACCTTCACCGGCCCGCTTGACGTGCTCAGGCGTTCGGCCGAGGCGCGCGACACCATCCAGGTGGTGACCACGGCCATGCAGATGGCCCAGTTCGATCCCGGCGTCATGGACAATATCGACAGCGACGAGGCAATCAAGATCGTGCAGAGCGCCGGCCGCAGCCCGCAGCGCATCTTCCGCCGCAAGGAAGAGGTGGACGGCATGCGCAGTGCCAGGGCGCAGGCCCAGCAGGCGCAGGCCGGCATGGCCGCGATCGCCAGCGCCGGCAAGGTGGCCAGGGATGCCGTACCGGCGGCCGTGCAGGCGCGCGACAGCGGCTTGCTCGACAGCCTGCAGGGCCTGCTGCAGGGCGGCCAGGCGGGCGGACCGCCGCCGCAAGGCGCTCCGGGCGAAGTTGGCGGCGCCAGCGTGGCGCGCGGCGCATGAGCGGCAAACGCTTCGCCCGCGCCGGTCATGCCGGCGGCCCGGCCAAAGCGCGGGACGCGCTGACCAAGGCCTATCTGCGGGTCTTCTCAGGCGAGGATGGCGAGATGGTGCTGGCCGACCTCGCGGCGACGGTCGGCTACTACAGGCGGCCTTCCTATGGCGAGTGGATGACACGCACCAGAACGCCCGAAGGCTTCGAACTGCACAGCGCGCTCAGCAATGCCCGCGCCGAGGTGGTACAGCACATCATGGGGTTCCTGACCCTGGACGAGGCGCAGCTCGTGGCGCTGGAGAAGGCGGCGCGGGCGGAGGGATAGGTGAGGGCCATCTCGCCAAGCATGCGGTGATGCCAGCGCTGATGCGATGGTTCGGCGTGCCGCAGTAAGCCATGCAGCCTACCCCAATAAAACCGTCTTCTTTGAAACCAATTGACCTTGCTTAGTCGGAGGCAGTGCCACCCGCTAGCGCCTTGTCGGTAGGCGCGAGCGCCTCCCACTTCGTCATCCTCGGGTCTGCGCGCATCGCTTCGCTCCTTGCTCCGCTCAGGGATGACGAACGTCCGGTCGCGCCCGTGGTCAGCACCGGCCCAGCCCTTCCAGAAACGCCAATCCGACAAACCCCAAGAACGCAGCGTCGGCGTGTGCGCGATCCGGCCGTGCCGCGATGGCCGGCGCCGCGCGTCCTTTTTTCAAGACTAGTTTGGGCAGGCAACGCCAATGGTACACATCATTCCTCTCTCCGTTGGCCAGCGCCGGCGCGATACAGGCGATGCGACGGCGTATGCCGACGCTGCGCCGGCGGGCGGGACGCCGCCTCCGCTCGACGGCTATTGGCAGGCTGTTGCCGAGCACTATGAACGGCGCCAGGCGCAGCAGCAGGCCTTCGACACCGAGATCGCGGCCCGCAGGCTGGACGGCGAGATCGCCAAGACCGAGGCCGATGCCGTGGCCAACGCACCGGCCGATGGCGCCGGCCTGCACGACGCCGTCTACGGCCAGGTCAATCCGCACACCGGCCAGGTGGTGAAGACCGGGCAGTTCGACACGCTGTTCGACACCTTCGTGAAGCAGGCGCCGCCTGACGTGGGCGCTGGCCTTGCCAGCCGCAAGGAAGCGCTGCGCGACGCGGGCTCCACGCGCATGGCAATGCAGCAGCTGCAGCGTCGCAAGGACTACGAGCAGGCCGAGGTCGACACAGCGCTCAAGACCAGTGCCATTGTTATAGGCAACGCCGATCCCGACGACCTCGTCACCTTCGAGGCAGCCCGGCAGCAAGGCCTCGACCTAATCGACAAGATGGGGGTCGATCCGGCGATCCGACAGCAGAAGGCGAAAGGACTGGTTCAGCACAGCGGCTAAGACACGGTTCGAGGCGCTGATCGCCAAAGATCCGAAGTGCGCGCTGGAAATCTTCGGTGTCGGCACCGCGGTCGCGGGCAGCGAGGCTACCAGCGACACCATGCAAGCCGCAGGTAGCTCGATCTCGGGCAGCTTAGAGAGGGCTGCCGGAAAAGGTGACCGCGTCGGCACACAGACCCCGGATGAACGTATAACGCAGGCGTTCAGGGACGACCTTCCGCAGGAGCAACAGGAAGCGCTGGTTCAAAAGGCAAAGGCGGCCAAGCTCGCTCAAGAGGTCGAAATCCGCGCTGCCATTGGCCGCGCCGAAGCAGAGGCGCCAGATGAGATCGCACGCACAGGCGCCTATTCCGGCAAGATGCCCGGCGAGGATGCCTACAAGATCATCTATGGACGCGACGAGGGCGGCACACGCTGGCAGGGTTTGAAATGGCAGGCCGATGTCGGGAAGCGGATTTTCGATATGGGCACCATGTCGAACCAGGCGATCAATACGGCCGTTGTCAATGCCCAGCCGGGGCCGAATGCTTCGCCAGCGGACCAAGCACGCCATGAGGTAACTGCAGTCGCGGCAAAACTGGTGCTGGAGAGGAGACGGGTCAATTCCGGCGGCTATGTCAGCGAAACGTCTCCAAACATCGCTGCGGGCTGGAAAGCTGTATTTGGCACTGGGCCTTCCGATCCAGAGGCCTATGACCAGGATACTTACGACAAGACGCTAGCCTTGTCGGTCGCCAAGCAAAAGGCATTGGGCATCGATGATGAAAATCTTCAGCCCGTGCCGTTCTCCATGCTCCTCAAGTTTGCCGAAGATCGCGACAGCGGAAGCATGTACTTCATGGACAATTACGCGAAGGCAAGCGCGCTGTTTGAGCGCACGAAAGATCCTGTTGCACGAGCAGCTCTGGTCCGAGAACTGGACGATGCTGGTCTGGGCGGGATTCTCCCCGGCGGCAAGCCGCGCCTTTCGATGGGCGAGGTGTTTCAAGCGGATGCCAAAGCCCTAGGCAAGACGATAGCCAATGCCGGGATCGGCCTAGCCAACGCAAATGACTGGATTGCCTACGGCATGTCCGGAGGAACGATCAGCCCTCCAGATTATAGGGATGCCTACTACGAGCCGGCGAACAGCACCGAGAAGGTGATGATGCGTCAGGGAAATGACGCATTGGGCTGGGCGATACCGGTGCCAGGGCTTGGCCGAGCCATCGAGAGCGCAATACCGCGCGCAATCGAATCGATTGGTTCCGGGGCGGCAGGGGGAGCAGAACGATCCATCACCACCAAATTCTTCGCAAGTTCCGAGGCCGCGAGTACCTCAATCCCAGAGACCGCTCCCGGTCAGTTTGAGAAGATAAGCGCCCGGCAAGACACAGCGGCAAACATACCGGCAAAGCCACAGCTAGATGATTTCGCCAAGCAGCTTACGACGTCGCTTGACGCTACCCCAGACGCTATAACGCCTAACCCTGCGCAAGATGGGGGCAAGACGATCGTCTCGCCTCGGAAGTCAAAACTCGACCGCCAGATGATTGCTGCGGTGGCGAGGGAACTGTTTGCGAGAGATCCCAGCCGCGTGGAGCATCCCGGTGCAAAGTTTGGCGAGGCGACTACAAATAATTACCGGAAAGCGTATGCTCAGGCGAACCCCGACGTGGACATCGGCGAGCTAGTAATTCATCATCCAGCTGAGCAGCAATTGCTTAAGAGGGCTCTAAATTTTTTGTCGAAGAAGAAGATCAATTCGGTAGAAAATCTCCGCGGTATTCCTGAGTATCTCAATGATATTCTGCACCTTATTGTCATCAGGAGTGAAAATGATGAATTTCACGCAAAATACCCGTATCCGACAGAGCAGCAGATTCTAGATCATTCGACAATGATGGACAAGAAGTATGGACATAATTTTGTACCACCCGTCGGAAAGGAGAAGTAAGCGATGGATTATTATTATGTCCAGCCATTTGTTGCCGGTGATTTTGGTAAAAATACCGTTATCGACAATCGAGTTCACCCTCCGATTGTGCATAAGCTTCACTACATGGTCGACGTTTGGATAGGTGACGTCCTGATAAGACGCTTTCCCTGTTATCTGGTCACCAAGGAGGCCGAGCAAGAGCTACTGAAGATGCGTGTCACAGGAGCGACCTTTGCCGAAGTCGAGGTCACTGGCTCGGAGCTGTTTCGTAGGCTGCAGCCAGAGACCGAACTTCCACCTTTCGTCTGGATGAAAATCCATGGGCGGCCAGGCCACGACGACTTCGGTATGGCTCCAAATCATGAGCTTGTCGTTTCGGAATCCGCCCTAGACGTGTTTGAGCGCCTGGGCAATGAGTCGGCGGGGATTCGCCTATTCGATGCGAATTGAATGTCGGAGCGTATTATGGTCAAATGCGGAAGAGCTTGCGAGCAGAAGCGCAACATCTATAGTCCTTCGGCCGAAACAGTTCGATCGATTTTCGACGATTGCTCAGGCGGTGAAGGCCGAAAACGAAAATTACTCATAAATAAATTACTTAACTTCCGAAAATTTGATGCCCTTCGGCCAACAACACTGGACAGATCTCGAAAGTTGCCGGGCCGCTTCCGCCGCCGCTTAGGAATGTGGTTCATAGGATATGACGGCGACCGACTTGACCTTGCCCGCCTTGTTCAAGGTCACTTCGAAAACGGCTTTGATGCGATTGTCGACGGCGGCAACGGGCAAGACCAGGCAGCCGCCGATCTGGTCGATGTCGACAGCTTCATGGGCCTGCGGAAACCGAACACACAACCAGAAGTGAGGTCATCAGAAGTCGCATCGTCGTCCCCTCGTGAGGGTAGACGATAACGTCGACCGGCTCTGAAGGTAAGGGCGGGCTCCAGTATCCCGAAACCTGGCGCTGCCCTCTGCCGGGACCTTCTCCCCGTTGAACGGGGAGAAGGCGGCTAAAAATCAATAATTGCCGTTGTAGTACCGGTCGTCGCAGGGCGCGGTGTAGATGCGGCCGTAGCGGTCCTGGTAGCGGCAGAGCTGTTGGCCGCGGGGCTGCGGGGTGGTGGCCGAGCCGACGACGGCGCCGAGCAGCGCGCCGCCGGCCGCGCCGATGACCGTGCTCTTGGTGTTGCCGCCGATGGCCTGGCCGACCAGCGCGCCGCCGGCGCCACCGAGAAGGGCGCCCGTCGTGGCCCGCTGCTGGCCTTCGGTCTGCGTTTCGCAGCCGGCAAGGGCGGCGGTCATGAGGACGGCCAAAATCGCTTTCTTGATGATCATCTGAAGAACCTCCTTTTGAGGCCACGCGGGCCGACGTCCAGCCAAGTGCGGTCGCATTGCGGCGGAACGGCGGCGTGCTTCGTCACGAAGTGAGTCATGGTTTCTTAGGCGTTGATGGACCGCGATCCCGAAAACAGGCCTGTCGAACAAGGCGATAGCGGCGCCGGCTGGCAAAGTGAGTCAGGCGGTTCGCGCCGTGCCTACCTGTCGGCTGAAGCTGCCATGACCGACGGCATCCCCTCGAATTCCCACCAAGAATGGAGACTTAGAATGACGCGTGGTCTTCCCCGCACCCTTGCCCGTGCCGCCCGCGAGGCCGGCCTTGCCCCGCCCAAGCTCGGCTTGAAGGCCGTGACCACCGGGCAGGGCGGCTCTTACCGCACCGTGTTCACCTTCGCCGGCATGCAGGTGCCGGTCACCGACGCGCTGGCCTATGCCGGCCAAAAGATCCTCGACTTTTCCGACGGCAAGGTGCGCATCAAGGGCGGCACGGCCAGGCTGCAGTTCGCGGTGCTGACTACCCGCGCCTCGACCATCAACGACAGTGCGGCACTGACCTGGTCGCTGGGTTCGGCGGTCGCGTCGAGCGCCACGCTGGCCGGCACCATGGTCAATGTGCTGGCCTCGACAGTGCGCACGCTGGATGGCGCCGGCGCGGCCCTGTCGACCGCCTCGATCGCCGATGTCGCCGCCGCCGTGACGCTGGATGGCACGGCGACGCCGGTCGATCTCTATCTCAACCTGGCGTTCGCCACCGGCACCGACATCGATGCGGATGGGACGCTGGCCGTGACGGGTACGGCAACGCTGCTGTGGGAAAATTGGGGCGATAATAATTAGGCACTGGAACTGCTGATCTCCCCCCAAGTGGGGGAGATGCCCGGCAGGGCAGAGGGGGGCGCTGTCCCGCCAGCCTATCCGGTCAACTTCAGCTCACCAATGAAGGTAGCACCTTACGGCCTAACGCGAACGCCGCGTTCCTTCGCGCCCCCCTCTGGCCTGCCGGCCATCTCCCCCACTTGGGGGGAGATCGGCAGCTTCGCCGCCCGGCGCCATCACATCTTCGAAATCCCAACAAAGGAATCTCACTCATGACAGATCTGGCAGACGCCGGGTCCGTGGCGGCGCGCGCGCAGCCGGCGGGCAACCCAGTACGGCCAACGGCAGGCGCGGAAAGCGGGTCCGCCGCGCCTGACGCCAAAAGTTGGTTTGACGGTCTTTCCGAAGGCAACCGCAAGCTCGCTGAAACCAAGGGCTGGACCAAGCCTGAAAGCCTCGATCGGGTTTTCACATCCTATGCGGAACTGGAGCGGCAGCAGGGCGAGAGCCTGCGCGTTCCCGGCCCGAATGCGTCTCGGGAAGACTGGGAGCGTTTTCATGCCCGGCTGCCCGAGACCATGCGTCCGCTCACCTCGTCCGAGGCAGTCGAATACCGCCGGCCGGAAGGCTTGCCGGAAAATTTTGCCTATTCGGACGAGCTTGCTCAGGCGTCCAAGGCCTGGGCGGTCGAAGCGGGTGCTTCGCCAAGAACCGCGCAGGTCTATCACGACAAGTTCGTCGGCTACATGGCCGAGCAGGCGAAAGCTCAGGAGACCGCGCTCGCCCGCTCGGTGGAAGCCACCCATGACGACCTTGTCCGGGAGTGGGGGCCGACCAACAGCGACGGCTTCCGCCAGAAGCTGGAGGTCGCCAACCGGGCGATGAAGAAGCTCGGCCTGGTCGACGCCTACAAGGCGAAGGGCATCCTTCTGCCTGACGGGGCGCTGACCGATCCGCAGATCGCCAGGGCGTTCCACGCCATCGGCGACGCCATGTTCCGCGAAGACACGATCGACGCCGGCGCGCGTTCGACCGGAGGCAATCCGTTCAAGCGCAACGCCTCCGGTGAACGCAACCTGACGGCGATTTCTGCCCTCGTGAAAAGCGACCCCGCCCGGGCCCGGCGGCTGGCTCGCGAGGCCGGCGAGAACCCGGACCGCTGGATGCCGAACAACCCCCTCTAAGCTGTGTCGATATTCAGGTGATCCCGGCCTGCAAACGATGGCTTTCCGCGCTTCCGGTGCTCACGGACCCAAATGTCCGCTCCCTCCGGTTCTCGAAAGCCATCATTTTCGGCTCGGCCTGACCTGAATCTCAACACACCTTCACCGCCAAACCAACCTGAAGGAAGAGAAAAATGGCAGATGCCTATACCCGTATCGCGGACGCGATCGTTCCGTCCGTCTATGCGCAATACGCTTTCGAGGAACACGTGCAGTCGCTCGAAATCTACCAGGCCGGAATCCTGTTTTCCGACCCGGCCATCTCCTCGAAACTGTCGATGGGCGGCCGCTCCGTCGACATGCCCGGCTGGAAGGACCTCGGCAACGATCCCTCGGAGCCGGTCAATGACGATCCGGCCGATTCCATCGAGATGAAGAAGATCGGCTCGCGCCGCGAGGTCGCCGCCCGCAACGTCCGGGCGCAAGCCTGGGGCGTTCCGGACCTGACCTCGATCCTGGCGGGCGACGATCCGCAGAAGCTGATCGTCAAGCGGCAGACCGAATACTGGCAGCGCGCCAACAAGCTGACCCTGCTCGGCATCCTCAGGGGCGTCGTCGCCGACAACATCGCCAATGACGGCGGCGACCTGGTGCGCACCACCGGCGCCTCCATCGTCGACACCGACATTATCGAGGCGGCCTATCTGATGGGCGACCGCGCCGACAAGTTCAAGACGATCTGGATGCATTCCAAGCAGATGAAGGCGCTGAAGCTCGCCGACCTCATCGACTATGTGCCGTCCTCCGAGCAGGGCGGACCGCTCATCCCCTATTACATGGGGCTGCGCTGCGTGGTCGACGACGACATCCCGGTGGCGGCGGGCGTCTACACCGCCTTCATGTTCAAGGACAAGGCGATCCTGTGGAACGAGCTTCCGGTCAACACCGAGGGCGGGCCGCTTGAATTCGACCGCAAGCCGCGCCAGGGCCATGGCGGCGGCGTCACCGAAATGGTCGGCCGTCGGCACTTCGTGCCGCATGTTCCCGGCACCCGCTTCCTCGACGCCTCCTCGGCCGGCGAATTCGCCACCGACGCCGAACTGGCGCTGGCGGCGAACTGGGACCGCACCGCGTCGAGCGTGAAGAACATGACGTTCATCGCACTGAAGACCACCGAGGCCTGATTAGGGCTGATGCGAAGGGGCGGGGGCGCTGGCGCTCCCGCCCTCGGTGCCGCTGCCAGCACGCGCGCGCGTCGTGGAGCGCTGACCTCAGCACTATCTCTTTCAGACAAGTCAGCCGCCTTAGAGCGGCTTTTTTCATGCCCCAACCACGAGGCGCTGACCCATGGCCATTACCCCGCTCGATATCGCCAATATGGCGCTGGCCGTCCTCGACGAAGCGCCGATCGACAGTCTTGACCAGGACGTCAAGGCGGCGCGGCTGCTCAACCTGCATTTCGACCTGACGCGCGAGGCCGAACTGACCAGATATGCCTGGGTGTTCGCGATCCTGCGCGCCACGGTGGTGGGCTCCGATGCCGGCGGCAATGATTGCGGCCTGAACGTCGCCTATGAATTGCCGGCCGACTGCTTGCGGCCGCTGCCGTTGACCCACAATGGCGAACCGGACGGCGTGCCGGTCTCGTGGCGCCAGGAGGCAGGTCTGATCTATTGCGACCAGCCTGGGCCGCTCACCATCCGCTACATCGCCAATCTCACCGACCCGAATGATTGGGACGCGCTGTTCACCGAGGTTCTGGTGGCCGCACTTGCCATCAAGGTGGCGCATCCGCTGACCCACAAATCCGGCATGATCGACATTGCGCGCTCGGCCTATGACCGGGCGCTGGATGCCGCTCTCAATGCCAACGCGATCCAGCGCGGCGGCCGATTCTACACCGCCTCCTGGTCGATCCAGCGCGGCGACACCAGGGTTGCACGCTGATGACGGCGCTCTATCCGGTCCAGGACGTCTTCACCCGTGGCGAGATCTCGCCGCGCCTGCATGCGCGCGCGTCGCTCGATTTCTATCGGGCGGCACTCGCCAGATGCGAGAACTTCGTCACGCTGCCGCATGGCGGCATCCGCAAGCGTGGCGGCACCTATTTCGCCGGCGAGGTCAAGGTCTCGGCGAAGAAGACGCGGCTGATCCCGTTCATCTTCTCGGCCGATCAGGCCTATGCGCTCGAATTCGGCGACCAGTATATCCGCGTCTACGCCTATGGGGCGCGCGTCGGCTCGGTGGAAGTGGCCTCGCCCTACCTGGAGGCGGACCTGTTCGAACTCGCCTATGTCCAGTCGGCAGACCAGATGTGGATCAGCCATCGCGACTATCCGCTCAAGGTGCTGACGCGCAGCGCGCACACGAGTTGGGCGCTGACGGATTTCGAGTTCCTCGATGGTCCCTACGACGACATCAACGCAACGGGTACCACGCTGACCCCGGCCAACACCGGTCACGCGACCCCGAAGATGACAGCCTCGACCGCGCCGAGCGGGACGGTGACGGACGATGGAACCGGCTCGAGCAGTTGGAAGATTTTCGATCGCGACTTCAACCAGTATGTGAAGGTGGGGGACGGAAGCAGCGGCTTTGTCCAATACCAATTCCCGTCCGGCCAGGGGAAGGCGGTCAACGCCTATTGGATCGCGTGCACCGACAATGTCACCAGCAATGGCGACATGGCAACTGCGTGGGTGCTCTCAGGCTCGAATGACGGGATAAACTACACAACTCTCGATAGTCGCGCCGGCGAGATCGGTTGGTCGGGGTCGGAAGTGCGGTTCTTCGATTTCCAGAACGCGACCACCTATCAATATTATCGGTTCAAGTTTTCGGGTGGCGGCGGCGGTGACGCGACCGTCACCAGCATGGCCGAACTGGCCATGGCTGAAAACGGCGATACGATGACACCTTTCGATCTGACCGCGTCATCGATCGTCGGCATCAATAACGACGCAGGATTCCAATCGACCGACGTCGGCCGCGCCATCCGGCTGCTCGGCGGCGACAATGTGTGGCGCTGGGCCAAGATCACCGGCCGCACCAGCACCACGGTGGTCAAGATCAGGCTCTATGGCCACGCGCTTCCAGATCTCTCGCCGATAACCCGCTGGCGGCTCGGCACATTCGTGCCCGGCAAATATGTCGAGAGCGGTTCGCTCTATGAAGAACGCCTGGCCTTCAGCCGGAAGTTCTCGGTCTATGCCTCCGCCACCGGCGACTTCGACAATTTCGCGCTTGGCGAGAAGGATGACGATGCGCTGGAGTTCATCCAGGCCGGCGGCGGCCAGGCCAATGACATTGTCTGGATCGCCGATTCCGACGGTGCGCTGCTGATCGGCACCTCGGGCGGCGTGCGCGCTCTGTCGGGCTCGGGCATAGACGAGGCACTGACGCCGTCCTCGTTCAAGAACCGGCGCTCGCGCACCTTCGGCTGCGCCCGCATCCGCCCGGTCGATGCCGGCCAGTCGTTCCTCTATGTCACGCGCTCGCGCAAATCGATCGCCGAGCTGACACAGACCGCGCAGAGCCGTTTCACTTCGGACGATGTCGGGCAGATTTCCGAACATATTCCGAAGCAAGGCGTGGTTGAGCTGGCCTTCCAGACCGACCCCGACCCCTTGCTGTGGTTCCCGCTCGATAATGGCGAGCTTGGCGGCTACACCCATCAGCCCAGCCAGGAGGTGCGCGGCATGCACCGTCATCGGCTCGGCGGTGCCTTCAGTGGCGCGGGATGGGCGGTTGTCGAAAGTGCCGCCGTGACGCCCGGCCAGGATGGAAATGACGATCTCTGGCTGGTCGTCAAGCGCACCATAGGCGGTGTGACGAAACGCTATATCGAGATCAAGACCGCGCCGTTCGAATACGGCGCCATCGGCGATGCCTTCGAGGTCGACTGCGGCCTCACCTATACGGGTGCCGCGGTGGCCATGGTCGGTGGTGCGGCGCATCTCGCCGGCCAGTCCGTCGATGTGCTGGCCGATGGCAAGGTCTACCGTGGCCTCACCGTTAGCGGCGGCGGCACCGTGACGCTGCCGGGTGGCTCGACCGCCGCCAAATGGCAGCTCGGCCTGCCCTATGCGGCGGGCGCCGACACGCTGGAACTCGATGTCGGCGGTCGCGACGGTTCCATCATCGGTCGCCGTAAGAAGGTGGCCAAGGCAATCCTGTCGTTGCTCGAAACCGATACCACGGGGCTTCAGGTACAGTCCTTCATGCGCGGCCGCTGGGAGCCGGTGCGCATGCCCTCGATCGTCGCGCCGGATGGCAGGGCGACGCTGTTCACCGGCAATGTCGAGGTGCCGATCGACGACAGCTGGGAAGGGCAGGGCAAGGTGCGGATCCGCCACGTCAACCCGACACCCTGCACGATCCGTGCCTTCACCCCGGTGTTTGACGCGGAGCCCTAACGGCCGGCGCTGGAGAATTGGCGAAGCCGTTGATGACGGCCAATCTCCCCCCTAGGGGGGAGATGCCCGGCAGGGCAGAGGGGGGCGCTGTCCCGCCGGCCTACCCAGTTGATGCCTACACCTTGCTGGACCGAAACCTGACCGCTGCTCTACCAGCCGCTTCGATAGCCATTCAGAGTCTCGAGATTGGCTCCCCGGCCGCCGCCGCGATCCTTCGCGCCCCCCTCTGTCCTGCCGGACATCTCCCCCACTTGGGGGGAGATTAGCTCTCCGCCGCCTCGCCTATCCCACTTCACGAAGGAACCCACCTGTGACCACATCTCCCTATGCCGAACAGCTCGGCAGGGCGCGGACGGCTGCCGATTTCGCGGCCGTCATCGCTCTGCTCGACACCGACCTCAGCGCTGCGATCGCCAACCGGCCTGGCCTGCGGCAGGCGGAAGACCGCGCCGTCTTTGGCGACGGCGACCTTGCCGCGGCACGCGCGGCCGTGGACGACAACAATGACGCGATCGCGGTGCTGGAAAAAACCATTGCCGCGGCGGACGAGCGCCGCGGTGCCGCCGCCGCCGCCGAGGCGCGCGCCGACATCGAGGCGCTGGGTGGGGAGACCGGCGCCAGGGCCGCATTGCTCGGCAAGCGTTGGTCCGCCGTCCGCCGGCTGGTCGAGGAGCTGCGCCAGGAGCTGTTCGAGGCCGATGCGCTGATCCGCACCATTGCCACCGCCAACGGCCTGTTCGATGCCGCCGGGCTTTGCGACCTCAAGGCCAATCTGGCGGCCACGCGCCGCGCCGCCATGGCCGGCCCGCGCGCCGCGGCCCCGGCGCGGCTCAGCCGTGCCGGCCTGCAGGCCGACCGGATCCTGCTTTCGCTGATCCGCCCCGGCGGCGCGCTCGACCCGCGCCCGTCGCTTCGCGCGCCGCTGGCGGGCGCGAAGAAAAAACCCGTTCCCGCATCCACACGAGGCTGACCATGTGCACATTAGCTCTTCTCGGTACGGCCATTTCGGTCGGCGGCGCCCTAATGCAAGGCGTCCAGCAGCAGCAATTGGCCGATTACCAGGCCAAGGCCTACGAGCAACAGGCGCAGGCCGAGGCGCAAAGCGCTGCCTTCGAGCAGAGCCAGGAGCGCCACAAGCAGGACCTCTTACAGGCGCAGGCGCGCGCCCAGGCCGGCGCCTCCGGCGTCGGCATCGCGGGCTCGCCGACCGAGGTGCTGGCGGCGAATGCCAGGCAAGGCCAGATGGACCTCAAGGCGCTCCAATACAGCTCGCAGCTGCGCCAGAACAACCTCAACAGTCAGGCCGCCATCTCCCGCTTTCAAGGCAAGCAGGCGATGACGGGTTCGATCGTCGACGCCGGCAGTGCGCTCGTTGGTGGCCTCTCCAAAATCTACGACCCGACCAAGGCCGTGACCCTCGGCGGTTCGGCACTTTCGCCTCGGGCGAGCGCGGCCATCGTCGGCGGCTATTCGGGACTCTACTGAAATGGTGCACATCATTCCGCTCTCCGTTGGCCAGCGCCGGCTCGATACCGGCAACGCGCCGCAATACCCCCAGGGATCGCCTGTCGGCGGCGCCATGCAAGGGCTGGGCGAACACCTCTCCGCCGTCGCCGAGCGCTACCAGCAGATGAAAGACCAGCAGGAAGCGTTCGACGCCGAGCTGGCGCGCCGCCGCTTCAACGGCCAGATCGCTCAAGCCGAAGACGAGGTGACGGCCAACGCGCCGGCCGACGGCGCCGGCCTGCGTGACGCCATGTATGGCCAGGTCGATCCGCGCAACGGCCGGGTGGTGAAGGCCGGCCTGTTCGACACGCTGTTCGATGCCGTCTTGCCCAACATACCCAAGAGCCAGCGAGCCAACTTTGCCAACCAGAAGGAAGCGCTGCGCGAGGCCGGCTCTGACCGCATGGCGCAGCGGCAGCTTCAGCGGCGCGACGATTATGAGTTGGCCGAGTGGAGCAAGATCGACACCATGTCCACCAGCGCCATCGCAAAAAGCGACCCGAACGACACCGCAAACTTCGAGGCGATCCGGCAGAGCGGGTTCGACCTGATCGCCAAGATCGGCAACCCGCTTGCCCGGCAAGCGGCGGAAGCCGCCTGGCGCACCAACACGGCCAAGGCGCTGATCCAGGCGATCATCGCCCAGGATCCGAAGCAGGCCGCCGAGATGCCGGGCGCGGCACAGGCTGGAAGCCGGACGAAGGACGATGCCGTGGGGGCGGTCGGTGGTTCGCAACAAATCGCTGCGAGTCGCGAGAACACCAGCGCTGTAGACAGCACGGCGACCACTGCTTTGAATGCCGGCTCCACAGCACCGGCAGCTGAGGCCGACAGCACCGCCGCCTTGGCGGCAGTTCCATGGATTGCTGACCTGCCGCAGAACGATCTGCAGGATCTTGGTCAGAAGGCGCAAGTCGCCATGACTACGCAGCTCTTCGATGCGCGCACCAATGTCCAACTCGCCCACCAGAATGCGCCAGACGCCCTCATGTACACCGGCTCTTATTCCGGAAAGAGACCGGCAGATGCAGACTTCGCCGTGGTCTATGGCGCCGAGGAGGGCGGCAACCAATCTCTGGATCTCGAACGGACGTTCCAGGTCGGTCATCAGGCATTCGGCATGGTCAGAATGCCGAAAGATGCCATCGACGCAAAAGTGCTCGCTGCCAAGCCCAAGCCGGGCAGCCCCACTCCGGAACAGGATCAAGCGGAATTTGACATAACGGCGGCTGCGGCCAGTCAGGTTTTGCAGGATCGAGCAGCCGGTCCCGCCGACTTTGTCCGCAAAATCGACTCGACAGCGGACACATACTGGAACGCGGTATCGAGCCAGGACAGCTACGATCCGGCTGCCTATCAGAAGGCGATCGCCCGCTCTGTCGCGGTGCAGCTGCAGCTTGGAATCAAGCAAGTCCAGCCGCTTCCGCCGTCTGTCGTTAAAGACCTCGTCGACGTCTTGAACGATGAGAGCGTGCCGCAACGCGACCGGGACGCAGTGCTGCGCGATCTGTTCGCGGGTACGTCTGATACGGGTGTTTTGGCAGCCATGGCGCTGCAGCTGAGCGACGAGAACCAGTCTCGGATTGCGCGAAGCATTGCGAACAACGCAGTTCCTGTATCCGCAGAGGAACGCGTGAACCGGAATCTGGCGGCCTTCGACGCTCTGCCGATTTATCTTAAGCCGCTCGTGGCGCTCAATGACACCGTCCGTCTGATGGCCGATGGTGCGACATCTGGGTACGCGGACAAATTCGCGGCCACCATGAATTCGCTGATCTCGGGCAGCAGCTACGAGGACGAACTCGCCGCTGAACGTGCCGGGACACAGGATGCGAGAGATCGGGCTGGCTCCGCAGGAACCGCTGCGGGAATGCTTGGCGCGTATCTGAGTGGCAGCGGCCTTGGAAAAGCGGGCATTACGCTCACTGGCAGGTTTGGCACAAACTCGATGGAGGGCTTGTCCGGCCTTCTCGCTCGCGCCGGCCTTATGGGCGTTGAAGGTGCTGGGTACGGTGCGGTGGAGGCCACCGGTCGCGACCAGCCCGTTGGCAGCGGGGCAACTGCCGGCTTCTTTGGGGGCGCTGGAAGCACCATCGCTGGCGAAGGCCTTGGCGCGGTCCAGCGCCAGACGGCACAGTGGTTCAGGCGGCGAGCATCCTCTTCCGAACATATTGTCGAGCCCGCAGCGGTAGAAGTTGCTTCAGATACAGCGATCGCGGAGGCCCCTCCGCCTGCCCAACATGCGGTCCCAATCGGCCCGGCCTCGGTTGGCCAAGACCTACATGTAACCTACATGCCTCATTGGAACGCCGCGCAGCGGGCGGCCGCGGACCTCAAGGTGAAGATGTTAACGGAAGCCGTAACCGTGGTTAGCCAAGCTGTTCGCAAAGGGAGATCCGCGCGGAAAATTTTCAAAGCTGCCGGATTTCTAATTCCATTCGGCCACGATATTGATCACGTCATCGACCTGCAATTGGGAGGGCTTCATCAGCTGTCCAACTTTGCCATATTGGATTCGAGCGTAAATCGAAGTGTGGGCGCGCAGATGCAGATATGGAATCAGATTAAGCATCTACCCATTGGAACGGCCATCAATAAAGTCACGATTGGAGAGCGATAGTGTTCGAGACATTCCGGCAGAATTTTCCCATCGAAGGCAGGGTTGCAACGGACCCGGGTACGCCTGTTGTGGATACTGGGATCCCTGGCCTGAACGAACTGCTAGATAGTTTTGGAGGCGCATCTTTCCAGCAAGGTTTGTACCGGATCATCCGCCCACAGGACGTGCCAGTGTGGAATGCGAGGATCAATCTCGCCTTCCCAGAAACCAATGGACGCGTCACCTGCTTTGGCTACGATTGGCAGGGCTCTGCGTTTGCACTCGACTCTCAGAGACTCGAGGAAGGACAGCCTGGAGTGGTTCTGTTTGAGCCAGGTACAGCCGAAGCGCTTGAAATTCCCAACAATATCGTGACTTTCCATGACGTGTTGGTCGTGGAAAATCCTGACGCGGCGCTGTCCGCCAACATATATTTGGAGGATTGGCTGGCGGCCGGCGGTACGCAACCTGGCTATGACCAGTGCGTTGGCTATAAGAGGCCACTTTTCCTCGGTGGAGAAGACGACATCTCAAACCAGGAACTGTCGGATTTGGAAGTTTATTGGCACATAATGGGGCAGGTCATAGCCAAGGTAAAGGGACTTCCGCCCGGGGCTTCGGTAAACCTCAGGGGTGGCTGATAGGGTTCCTTAAGGGCTAACTCGAACATGTGGCGAGTTTCTCTCCTAGCGGGGCGCTGGAAGACGTTGGGTCAGGATCCGCAATTTAATGCGGGCGCTGCCGAGCGCTGCCCTCGAGCCCATCTTTGGCTTGCGTCGAGGTGATGAACCATTCATCACCTCTGAACTAAGGGGCGCAGCCGTTATAGCTGAGAGTGAATAGCGTTTCCTCGCCGTCATCGGCCCTGATTGTGTAGAAAGCATTGGGATCGCCTCCGTCTTCAGATCTCAGGTGAAGTCTTTGAGGGTTTCCGGGTCCACCACAAACATATAAGAGCGCATCGGCCCATAGATGAATCCATGCTCGCCTTCCTTCGTCAGGATCTCCGCCGCCACAGCTGGCTGCAAGTGATCGCGTTCCATCGTGAAGTAGGCGTAGCCGAAGCCATGTCGGGTAACGGTTGCGATTGCCCCGGACTCAAGTGATTTGAAGAGCACACCTTTGGGGCAGATCTCGCCTGATCCAGGCCGTCCGACCGGGCCGGACCAAATGGCAACGTGAACACCGTCATCACGGCGAGGATGAGCGACCTCAACGATGCCATCCAAGCGTCCAACCAAAAATCCAACAATTCGGCCATAAACGCGCTCGTTCGATTTTAACAAATAGCCGGCGCGCGCCACCTTACCCACAACTTTCCAAACCTCGCTTTCGCGAGGCTTCTTTCATGGAGATTGCCTTATGGCCCGACCTGCAACTGCCGCCGTTCGCCTGTTGACCGGCGAACGCGAACCCGTGCGCCTGGCGACCACGGCCAACATTGCCCTCTATGGGCTGCAAGCCATCGATGGCGTGGCCGCCGAAGTGGGCGACCGGGTGCTGGTGAAGAACCAGGCCGATGCAAGCCAGAACGGCATTTATACGGCGAGCGAAGGCCAGTGGTTCCGCGCCGCCGACGCGCGCACCGCGCGGACGATGCAGAAGGGCACGACGGTCCACGTCGCCGAAGGCACGGCCAACGGCGGGAAGACGTTCGTTTTCAACATGCTCGACCCGGTGATCGGCGACACGGCCATTTCCATCGGCTTCTACTTTTCCGATACCGCTGTGACCGATGCACAGACCGCAGCGACGGCCGCCGCCGGATCGGCGAGTGCCGCCGCGACAAGCTCTACAGCAGCTTCAACCAGCGCGACCAATGCCGCGACATCGGCGACGAATGCCAGCAATTCGGCCACGGCGGCATCCGGCTCGGCGAGTTTCGCCGGGACAAGCGCCACCAATGCCGGGAACTCAGCGACCGCAGCCGCCGGGTCAGCGTCGGGCGCTTCCACCTCGGCAACTAACGCCGGGAATTCTGCGACGGCGGCGGCAGGTTCGGCGACGGCCGCCGCTGCAAGCGCGGCAATTGCGGCTCCAAAAGAGTTCACCAGCGTCACCGAAGCCGCGGCATACACTCTTACGACGGTGCCAGCCTTCGTTCGGACCGCAGGGTTTGGCAGCGCTGGCGATGGCGGCGGGGGCTTGTACCAGGTGGTCGGAGCTGACCCTGCCGAAAAGGGCAGCTTTGCCATGCCCAACATTTCAAAATGGGCAAAACTGACCGAGAACAGGGCGCATATCAGGCTGTTTGGCGCGCATCCGAACGTTTCTGACAATACCGCGAAGCTCAATGACGCGATGCTCTACGCCCAGAACCGTGGCGAGAACATGCATATTCCAGCTGGTGTTTATGTCTGCGACGGCCCGGTGCAGCTCAAGGCGCGATCCGTCACCGGCGACGGCCAGTATCTTTCGCGCATCGTCTCGACGCTCGCGGGACAATCGGCGGTGATGATCGCTCCCCAAACAGGCGTTGCCGATGACAACACTTTCAGGGTCTGGCGAGACTTCGGGGTTTCTCCCTCTGCCGCGAACGGTGGCACGTATGGCATTGAGGTTGCTCTCAATGATGCCGCCGAATTCCTGAGCAACTGGGTGATGGAGCGGCTCTATATTGGCCCGTTCGGAACGGACGGTATTCGTCTCAACAACTCGATTGGAAATGCAAACGGCCTATTCCGCGGCACCATCCAGGACAGCTGGATAGAGAACGGCGTGCTGATCGAAAAAGGTGGCGACAGCCTTAGCATCCTGCGCAACACAATCCATGGCACCGGCATCGGTATCTACGCAACACTCGTGGGTGGCGCTCGGCAATTCGTTCTCCGGAACAACAACATCACGCATCGGGCTGAATGCGTGTATCTGTCAGGCATCAATGGCGACGCACACATCATTGAGAATTGGATGGAGACGCCTTCCTATCTCGGAAACTACACGGGCGCCGGCCAGGCGCTGCTTTATCTGGAAAACTCGAGCGGAGCCGTCGTCAAGCGCAACACGATCCAGCCGCTGGCGAGTGTCGGGGGCGGCTTCGTGCCGGCCAACTCGGCAATCTTCTGCGCCGGCAACAGTGACGACACCATCATCGACGAAAACTCGATCTACAAGGGCGGCGTCGACCATATCCGGACGGCGGCTGGGGCCGACCGAACGTTCATCGGCGCGCGCAACAAGTACGACTCCGCGCTGACCGTCACCGACAACGGGCCTAGCACGATCGGCAAGCTGTCCGGCGGGTACACTTGGGACGCAGGCCATGTACCGCAGGCCAATGATGGCGGCGCAATCGGATCGGCGACCAAGTCCTGGTCCGATCTTTTCCTCGCCTCGGGCGGTGTCATCAACTACGCCAATGGTGATGTCACCATTACCCATTCAGTCGATGCATTGGCCTTTGCTGGCGCAGCGAACGGTTATTCCTTCGACAACGTCATCAAGATCAGCGGCAACCAGGTCCTTAAAGCAAGGGAAATTGGCTGGACGGCAGGCACTGGCACGGCCCTGAAAGGGGCGTTTGCAGCCTATGCCGGCCAGGCGCATACCGGCGCTTACGTGCAGGCTACTGTGCAGGCGCTCGATAATGCCGCGCGCGATGCCTCTCAACGTATCAAAGCTATCGAAGATGCGCTTCGAAACCACGGGCTGATCAACTAAACCCTTTGACGACTCGATCGTCTCGTTGTTAAACGCAATTACGATGCAACAACTTTTCGTGATCGCTTTTGTCGGCCGGCAAGGATCTAGCTTCCTTCAAGGTCTGCTCAACTCTCACCCCGATGCGACTTGCCTCGGCGAGTTATTCTCGCCGTCTGCGTCGCGTCGAGGCATTAAGGCGTTCTTCCGAAAGGAGCCGCAGCCCTTCATCCACAGTGGCGAACCCGACATCAGCCGCTACCTTGAACGGCGCATCCATCGGTTGTCAGGGCAAGCGGTCGGCTTCAAGCTGCCGCTCTATTCAATGCAGCAGCATCCGGACATAGTGCCGGCGTTGAAGGCCTTCGGCTACAAGGTCTTGCTTGTCACTCGCGAAAACCTGCTCGACCAGTTCATTTCGATGCGACTGGCGCAGATAAACAATGCCTGGCGATCTGACCTCGGTGAGTTCAAGGCGCGCAGCTTTGTCGCTGATCCCGATGACGCCAAACGCCGCTTTGTCCAATGGGAACAGGAAAACGCAGAGACAGCCGCAGCAGTGGCGGGTCTACCGGCGTTTCATGTGACCTATGAGCAGATCAAGGAAAGCCTTCCGCAGGTGTTCGATTTCCTTGGACTGCCGCCGGCCGAGACCAGGAGCCCGTTCCAGCGTCAGCGGACGTGGAGCCGTTCGGAGGCGGTTGAGAACTTCGCCGAGCTGGCCGCACATTTCGCTACGACCAGGCGGCTTCTTCGAGGCCTAGCGAGATTTTATTTTGGCGATCAGGAACATCGCCACGGCCTCATAGGTCAATGCGTTGTCCCACTCGGCAACGCCACTTTCTTCAGCCAATTCCCTAGCCCTCAATAACTCAGCGATTTCTTCAACGAGATCGTTAGGATTCGACCGACCGTTGGTGAACAAGAATCCGCTGTCGCTTGGCAGAGCGTCAATCGTGTTGTTGTAAATCTGGCGCTGTTGGCCTGAAAATCTATCGGCCATCGCCGCGCTCCACAATCAGCACCTCGCCATCGAACTCGACGGGCGCGCCGTTCTGAAAAGCCTGAAACACCTTGCGGTCGCTGCGCCTGCCATCGCCGTGGTAGACGAGAACGCGTTTCCTACTCACCAGCCAGTTCAACATCCGAGCAAACATCATGCCTCGCTTTCGGTGGCCATTGTAAGCTGCGGCGCATATCGAAGCAACTCACCCGCACAGCTACACCACCTGAAACCAGATCGTCCTACCACTCGCAACATGCCGCGACGCGGATCCATTGCCCGGCGGTCGGCTCAAGGCCTAGCGGCATCTCAACCGGCCCCACGTTTTCGCAGTCTCAACATCGCTGCCTGCCTGAACCTCGGCGCGCTTCACGGGCACGCCGTCGCGCACCTGCTCAACTATGAAATTCCCCATTTCCCGAAAATAGAAGGAACCCCCATGGACCGCAACTTCGCGCGGGCGCTTGCGCTCGTCTTGAAATCCGAAGGTGGCTGGTCGGATAATCCGGCCGATCCGGGTGGCGCCACCATGAAGGGCGTGACGCTGGCGAACTTCCGCCGCTACGTGAAGGCTGATGCCAGCAAGGCCGATCTGAAGAAGATCAACGATACCCAGGTCGCCACGGTGTATCGGCGGTTCTATTGGGACGCTGTGCTCGGTGCCGAGCTGCCTGATGGCGTCGACTACGCCGTGTTCGATTTCGCGGTGAACAGCGGGCCGGGCAGGGCGGCCAAATACTTTCAGGCAACCATAGGCGTCTCCCAGGACGGACGCATCGGGCCGGCGACGCTCGCGGCAGTCGGGGCAAAGCCGGCCGGCGTCGTCATTGACCAACTCTGCGATGCGCGGCTGACGTTTCTCAGGCGATTGCCGACATGGGCGACATTCGGGCGCGGCTGGTCCGATCGCGTCAGGTCGGTGCGGACCCAGGCCCTGCTGATGTCGGCCCCCGCGACAGTGCCCGCGCCAGTGCAGCCTGCAAAGCCGGCGCCCGCGCCTGAACCGGTCCAGCAATCGCCTCGAGCCGAAACACCCGCTGGCGAGGCGCCCGCGGTCGAACCGGTATCGCTGGCACCGCACCGCCCCGGCATCCCGCTTGCCGCAAAGGCAGGTGGGTTCGTCGCCGCCTGCCTGCTGCTTGCCTATGCCGCCTGGCGCCACATTGCCGTCGCCCTGCAACGGATTTTCTGATCATGGCCACCGTCACCCAACCGACCATCCGTCCGACCAACAAGCTGACGGCCGCGACCATCGCCGCCGCGGCCGTCTCGGTTTCCGGCGTCTTCGTGCGCAACATCTGGCCAGCCTGGTATGACGCCGAGACGTGGGCCACGCTTCTGCCGATCGCCGTCTTTGCCGTCGGCTATCTGGTCAAGGACGCATCGAACCAATGAGCGCGCTCCTCGCTTTCCTGCTCGGCAGTCCAACCATTCTGGGCATCGGAGCGGCCATCCTCGCGGCACTCGGTTGGGGCGTTCGCCAGCGGCTGGCCGGCGAACGCAGCGAGCGTGCCCGGCAGGCCGCCGCCGAGGCCGCTGCGCGCGAAATCGCCGACCAGGTCCAGAACGATATCGGCGCGCTGCCGGCCGCCACAGCGCGAAAGGAGCTCAAATCATGGGCAAGGGATTGATGCTGGTGTCGGTCCTGGCCGTGATGGCCGGCTGCACAACCGTCAAGGGCGGGTTCTGCGCGGTATCCAGCCCGCTGCGTCTGTCGGCGGACGCCGTCGATGCGCTGTCGGACGCCGAGGTCAAGGCGCTGCTGGCGCACAACCGCAAGGGCGAGAAACTGTGCGGGTGGAAGCCATGACGGTCGTGGCACTTCCCCTGGATCCAGCCATGCTGCTCGGCGTGCTGGCTTTTTCGGCGCCGGATCGATCTTCGGCTTCCTCATCACGAGGACGATGAAATGATGCATGACTTCTTCGATCTGCTGGGCATCAAGGGACCGGTCGTCGCCGCCGGTCTTGCCGGCGGCGTGCTGCGTGCGCTGTCGCGGCATCGGTACAAGCTGCGCGAGATGGTGGCTTCCCCCATCTGCGGCGCGCTCGCCGCCGCCTATTTGACGCTGCCCGTGGTGCAGTATTCCCGCGCTACGGGCCTGCCGCTGGCCAATGACGACACGACCACGCTGGCGGCGGCTTTTCTCATCGGCGTCTGCGCCATGTGGATCTCGGATATTCTGTTCGAGGTGATCGTGCGGAAATTCAGGCCAGCCCCGGAGGAATAGCCCCCGTTCTACCAGCGTCGACAACCGTGCCTGATGGCCCGGTCGATTGAAGCCCGCCTCGGTTCGCCGGGGCGGGCTCGTTTGCGTTTGTGGCTCCTGATCGGCCGCTGCCATATCCCGGCGCTGAGGCCCCGCCCGCATCCGGCTGGAGTTGTATCAGGCGAGGATGTTGACGGCGCGGGCCGCGACCAGCGCGATCGTCAGCAGCGAGATCATCGCCTCCGCCATCATCAGCAGCTTGGCGCGTTGCGAGAGCGGCAAGGTGTCGGTCGGCGAAAACGCCGTCGCGTTGGTGAAGGCCAGGAAGAAATAGTCGACGAAGCCCGGCAGCCAGTCGCGGATCTCGCGGTCGCTCAGGGTCATTTGCGGGAACAGGAAATCGGAATGCGCGCGTGTGACAAGACCGCAGGTCGGCGGCCCGCCGCGGTCGGTGCTCCAGAACCACAAGGCAAAGACGATGACATTTGTGACCCAGATGTTGAGCGCATCGACCAACAGCGTCTGCCCGCTCGAGCCGGCATGGCCCCCCAGCAGCGCGCGCACCAGGAACACCAGTGAACCGCAATTCATGACGCTGATGACGCCGGTCATCACCAGGGCTGTCCTGCGGATCATGACGCGAAACCGGCCGACCAGATACCAGTGCTTCTCCTCGACCGCCTTCTGGGTGGCGACCTGCGTCCAGGCAGTAGCCACCGACAGGGGCACCAGCAGGGCAGCTTCCAGGGCCGGCGCCAGCCAGCGCGAGCCGAAGGAAAGATCGTTGATGACCAGAAGCTGCAGGCAGATGATGACAAGCACCGCGGCACGCGCCAGCCAGAAGTCGAGCGCGCGATGGTGGATGACGGCATGCTGGTGACGCATCGAGTGTCCAGGAAGTTCGGAGGGGATCGGATGTGCGGGCTGTTTGCTCGGGGAGGCGGTGTTACGCCGAAATTCCTGCTCAATCTTGGTGTCGCAATGGCACGCAGGTATACTTTTTTGTAAGCTTTGATGTTAGGGCTGTTCGGCAAACTGGGCGATGTGGTTTAAGCGCCGCATGGTGGGAATAGATGACTCCATGGATCGTTGGGTGCCGGCAGGACTGCCCGGCACGGGCCTGGACTCGTCATCGGTCTGGCGTGGCCTGCTTCGTCACCCCTGGTATTTGCTGGCGCTTTTGTGCCTGGCGCAGATCCTGTGCTGGACGGTGGTGCCATCGCTGGTCAATCCCGCGCCGCCTGGCGACGTCGTGGAAGGCTTCATGTGGGGCCGCGAATGGGTGCTTTTGACCTACAAGCATCCGCAGCTTCCCGCCTGGCTGCTCGAGACCAGCCATCTTCTGACCGGATCGTTCCGCTGGCCGCAATATCTGCTTGCTCAGCTGACGATCTCCACGACTTTCGTCCTGGTCTATCTGCTGGCCCGCGACATGCTGGGGCGCAACCGTGCGCTGGCTGCCGTCTTGCTGCTGCCGTCGGTCTATTTCTTCGGCTGGCCAACCCCGCAATTCAATCATGACTACGCGCAGATGCCGTTCTGGGCGGCTATCTGCTGGCTGCTCTGGCGCGCCGGCCGCGGCGGCGGGCCGGGCTGGTGGCTGGCGCTCGGACTGGTGTCGGGCGTCGGGCTTTATGCCAAGTTCTCCACCGGCCTGCTGCTTGCCTTCGGTGCACTCTGGCTGCTGTGCGACGCACGTGCGCGCAGCCGGTTGGCCACGCCTTGGCCATGGCTTGGTCTTGCCGTTTTTCTCGCCGTGGCCGCGCCGCTGGCCATTGAGCTCTATCGCATCGATTTCTTGCCGCTGACCTATTTCGCCTACCGCGACGCGTGGGTGACCGAACACCGTGCCCGCCTCTACTATATCGGTGTCCAACTGGCCGGGCTCTCAGGCTTCCTCCTGGTGCTGGCCATATCGGGGCTGCTGCGGCGCACGCCAGCTCCACAGGAGCCCATCGAGCGCGGCAAGCTCGCCTATCTCGTGTGGATGGGGCTCGGGCCGGCGATGCTGATCATGGTCGCCTCGTTGTTCACCGGCACCGGCGAGTCCTGGGGGGCGCCGATGTACAATCTCATTGGCGTCGTGGTGCTCGCTTTCCTTGGCCATCGGCTTGGCGCCGTCGAGATGCGAAGGCTGGCGATCTGCGCCTTCATCTGCATCCTCACCATGTCAGGCGCATATGCGGCCATTCGCTGGACGAATTGCAACATAAGGGGGCGCATGGATGCTGTCTGCTGGCCGGCGCAGCCCATCTCTGACGAGGCGGAAGCGATCTGGCACGCAGCGGCACCTGGCCGGCTCGACATTGTCGGCGGCGATACCAACCTGGCCATGCTGGCCGGCCTCAATGCGTATGACAAGCCGTCGATCTTCACCGACCTGAATATGAAGTTCGCGCCCTGGATCACAAGCCAGCGGCTGCATGACCACGGCATGCTGATGGTCTGGTCTGGTCGCGGCGTACCGTTGCCGCTGCGGGCATGGCTGGGCAACATCCCGGTCAAGACCGTTCTTTTCAACTGGTCGCGCGGGGCACCGCCAATAGCCATCAACTTTGCTGTCATTCCGCCCGGCACGTGGTATCCGCGCGGCTGAAGCCTGTCGTCCGGTTGCCCCTGGCCGAGGCCGCCGCTCATTCCCAGGCGACTGGACGAAACGGGCGGCAATGCCCATTTATGGGGGCAACTCAATTTTCTTTGCGCAATTCCTGACGGGAAACCGTCAAACAGCCGGAATTGCTTTTTGGGAGACGAAACATGGCGACTTCGAGCGAACGAGCGGTACTTGCCGGCGGCTGCTTCTGGGGCATGCAGGATCTGATCCGGCGCTTTCCGGGTGTCCTTTCCACCCGGGTTGGCTACAGCGGCGGCGATGTGCCGAATGCCACCTATCGCAATCATGGTACCCACGCCGAGGCGATCGAGATCGATTTCGATCCGGCCAGGATCAGCTACCGCACCTTGCTGGAATTCTTCTTCCAGATCCACGATCCGACGACGCGCAACCGGCAGGGCAACGATGTCGGGATGAGCTACCGTTCGGCGATCTACTATACCAGCGACGAGCAGAAGCGCGTCGCTGAAGACACCATCGCCGACGTCGATGCTTCCGGTCTATGGCCTGGCAAGGTCGTCACCGAAGTCGCGCCGGCCGGTGACTTCTGGGAGGCCGAACCCGAGCATCAGGATTATCTGGAGAAGTATCCCAACGGCTATACCTGCCATTTCGTCAGGCCCGGCTGGAAGCTGCCGGTTCGCGAAAAGGCGGCGTCCTGACGTCTCGGCTCAAAGCATGGAACCTTGGGTCCAAACGGACGCCTCGGTTGATAACAGGCGATATCCCTGATCCGGCCGCGAATCCCTTTCGGGAGCGTTGGGAACGATATCGAAACAGAGAAAGCCGCCAGGCATCCACCCGGCGGCTTTCTCTGTTTGGGCAATGACTTATTTGCCGCAGTTCTTGTCGTTCAAGGTCGGCGCCGTGGCGTTGCCACTGGCATCGGACTGCGCACCTTGCGGGTTGGTCGGGCAATTCCGGTCCGCATTGGAATTCATGTCGCCCGGCGTGATGGTCGTGCTGTTGGTCATTGCCGGATCGAGCGTATCAGGCGAAGCTGGCGTGCTCGGTTCTACAGTGACCGACTTGCCGCTGCCGCCAGAGCCATCGGTGCCGCTCGCGCTATTGCTTTGCGCCATCGCGGAACTGGCAAGAGCGACAGTGAGCGCCGAAGCTGCGAGGATTTTCATGAACATGGCTGGTCTCCATTTTCCGTGAACTCGTCGCGTAGCGACTGGCGAAACAACCTCTCGACCTGGTGAAGGTTCCCGGAAAATTTCGCGCCGGCGCAGCCCACTGCCACTGCTCTGGCGCAACGCCTGTGGCGCAGCTCGCCGAAAAAAACCGCTTCCCCAATCGATCGAATGGTGCTTTAACGCGCTCATCCACAGGGGTGCTCCGTACGGTCGGGGCTGAGACGGGGGCGGCAAGCCCACAGACCCTAGAAGCTGATCTGGGTAATACCAGCGGAGCGAGGCGGGCGATGTTTTCAGGCGCACAGATTTCCCTATATCCCATGGCCGACGATTTCGTCGGCGTCATCCTGCGCGCGCTCGGTGCGCTCGATCCCTACCGGGATAGGTTGCGGATCGAGACCGACGACATCACGACACTGCTGGTCGGGCCGCCCGAAGTGCTGTTTCCGGCCATGCGCGATCTGTTCGTGGCGGCGGCGAGAAGCGGCAAGCATTGCGTGCTGTCGGCCGCCGTCTCGCGCGGCTGCCCGGGCGAGCCGGACGATCCGATCTGCCGCTCCGACGAGATCGGCGGCCCGGCAATCCCGCTCGGCGAGCGCAAGCTGGCCGGAATCCGTGCCGTGCAGTCGACACCTTCGACCGACCAGCCGGCGGCCGCGCAATTCTCGCTCTATGTGATGGGCACCGGCGACCACATGGACGAGATCTATGGCTGCATCGACTTCCTGAAGCAGTCGGGCGTCTTCGAGCGCTCCAAGCATTTCTGCACCAAGCTGCGCGGCGATGCCGGCGCGATCTTCGCCACGCTCAACGAAGCTTTCTGCCGCTTCGGCCCGGGCGCCGGCCACGTGACCCTCGACATCACCATTTCGGCCAACAGCCCGACCGCGGTTTGAGCGGCGCTTGGCCGCCGTCGAGGATATTGTCGTGGTTGGTTCGTTTGATCCGCCTGGGAAAGGTGCCCCTACGCCCAGGCGTCTGCCACAGGGAGCAGCGAAGCCGTCGGTGATTGGCGAAGGCGGCGATGACAGCCGATCTCCCCCCTTGTGGGGGAGATGCCTGGCAAGGCAGAGGGGGGCGCTGTCCCGCCGACCTATCAGGTGGTTACGCTCAGCACCTTCAGCACAAGTCTCGAAGGATGGCGTTCCTTCGCGCCCCCCTCTGTCCTGCCGGACATCTCCCCCACAAGGGGGGAGATCGGCTGTCACCGCCGCTTTCGCCAGAGCAGCCCCCGCGGCCCTCGCTTTCGCCCTGCTGCTTGCCGCCTGGGAGCTCTACGCCCGCTTCGGCGGCATCGCGCCCACCGTGCTGCCGGCGCCGTCGCGCGTGCTGGCGCAGGCGTGGGAGAACCGCGCAGCGCTGGCCGACAACACGCTGCCCACCATCGGCGCCACGCTGGCCGGCTTTGCCTGCTCGCTCGCCGCCGCCTTCGTGCTTTCAACGGTGGTCGATTTCCTGCCGAGGCTGCGCCGCGCGCTGTTCCCGATCCTGATCGCCAGCCAGACCTTGCCGCTGGTGGCGATCGCGCCACTGGTGGTGCTGTGGTTCGGCTTCGGGCTGCTGCCAAAGATCCTGCTCGTCGCGCTGGTCACCTTCTTCCCGATGATGGTGGCGCTGGTCGAAGGTTATGCGTCGACCAGCAAAGAGATTGCCCAGATGCTCGCCGCCATGGGGGCGGGGCGCTGGCGCATTTTCTGGCTGGCTCGTCTGCCTTCGGCGCTGCCCTATTTCTTTGCCGGCCTCCGCATTTCCATCACCTATGCCGTGGTCGGCGCGATCTTCGCCGAATATGCCGGCGCGGCGAAGGGGCTGGGCATCTACATGCTGAGCGCCAAGAACAATTTCCGGCCCGACCTGGTGCTCGCCGCGGTCGCCGTCAGCTCGGCGCTGACGCTTGCCTTGTTCGGACTGGCGGTGCTCGTCCAGCGCCTTGCCATGCCGTGGGAAAGGGCTGGGCGCGATGCAAAGCCGGAGCCGGCCGAGGAGGACCGGTCATGACCCGGCTGGAAGTCCGCGACGTGCGCAAGAACTTCGGCGCGCTCGAGGTGCTCTCCGGCATCTCGATGACCGTGGACGATGGCGAGTTCGTCTCTATCCTCGGGCCGTCCGGCGCCGGCAAGTCGACGCTCCTCCAGTTGCTGACCGGTGCGATTGCGGGCGAGGGCGAGATGCGCTTCGACGGCGCGCCGCTGGACGATCACGGCCGCCATTTCGCTTTCATGCCGCAGCGCGACGCGCTGATGCCATGGCGGCGCGTCATCGACAACGCCGCGCTTGGACTGGAGGTGCAGGGCGTGAGGCGCCGCGCCGCGCGCGAGCGGGTCGCGCCCCTGTTCGCCGAGTTCGGCCTTGCCGGCTTCGAGCGCGCCTGGCCGGCCGAACTGTCCGGCGGCATGCGCCAGCGCGCCGCCTTGCTGCGCACCGTGGTGCAGCAGCGCGACATGCTTCTGCTCGACGAGCCTTTCGGCGCGCTCGACGCGCTCACCCGCACGGCCATGCAGCGCTGGCTGGAGAAGATGTGGGCGAGCCATCGCTGGACGGCGCTGCTCATCACCCATGACGTGCGCGAGGCGGTGCTTCTGTCCGACCGCATCTATGTGCTGTCGGAGCGGCCTGCGCGTGTCGTTGCCGAAGTGGCCGTGCCGCTACCGCGCCCGCGCACCGAAAGTGCAGCGCTCGCCCGCGAGGCAGCGGCAATCGAGGCCAGCATCCTCGACACGCTGCTGGGGGCAGGCCGAACCGAATTCCCGATCGTTTGATGGCCCGATTGTTTGATGGAGAGAAAAATGACTGAACTCAACCGCCGCCAGGCGCTGCTCCTGGCTTTGGCCGCCGGCCTGCCGCTGGCTTCGCTCGCCGGGGCCGCACGCGCCAGGGCGGAAGCGCAAAAAATCACCATCGCGCTCGACTGGACTGTCAACACCAACCACATCGGTCTGTTCGTCGCTTGCGACAAGGGTTTCTACCGCGATGCCGGGCTCGATGTCGAAATCCTGCCCTATGGCGATACCGGCTCGGGCACGCTGGTCGCCAACCGCGTCGCCGATTTCGGCATTTCCGGCGCGCTCGGCCTGTTCACGCAGAAGAGCGCGGGCGCGGATCTCAAGGCGGTCTATGCCGTCGTCCAGTCGGAGACCGGCCGCGTCGTCTTCAACGCCGACCGCGCCGCTATCAAGAGCCCGAAGGATCTTGACGGCCTGACCTATGGCGGTTTCGGCAGCGCCTGGGAGAACGCGCTGATCTCGACCATCATCCGCCACGACGGCGGCAAGGGCGATTTCAAGACAGTGACGCTCGGTACCTCGGCTTATGATGCGCTGGCGAGCAGCGCCGTGGATTTCACGCTGGAAGTCTCGACCTGGGAAGGCGTGGAGGCCGGGCTCAAGGGCCTGAAGCAGCGCAGCTTCCGTTACGCCGACTACGGCGTGCCGGACGAGCACACCACCTTCATCGCTTCCAGCAATGCGTTCCTGTCGGCTAATCCAAAGGCGGCCGCCGCCTTCGTGCAGGCGACACGGCGCGGCTACGAGTTCGCCGTCGACCAGCCGCAAGAGGCCGGCGACCTCTTGATTACCGCGAACAAGGATACGCTCACCAATCCGGCTTTGATCCAAGCCTCGCTGAAGGCGCTGAACGACGGTCATTTCCTGAAGAGTGCCGCCGGCGCTATCGGCACCATCGACAAGGCCAAGGTCGAGGCGATGGGCGGGTATTTGTTCTCGTCGGGAATACTGCTCGATGGCAATGGCAAGGCGCTGAAGCAAAAGCCGGATTTCGAGGGGTATTTCACCAACGAGTTTGTAGGCGCCTGAGCGAAGGAACGCGGCGTCCGGTCAAGACACGTCAGCCGCCGCGCCTAATTCTTCGCGATGGCGTAGAGCAGGGCGGTTTTGATGTGCCACCCAGGCTCGCCTTGCAGCGACAGGGCGGCGGCGTAGAACTTCGCGACGGCGGGGCAGAGACCCTCAAAGTCCTGGTCTACGTTCGCGATGGCGTCCATCTCGACCGGCGTGCCGCCGCTTCTGATGAAGGCGTCGGCGACCAGCGACCAGTCCTGATCGCTGGGCATGGCCGCCGGCAAACCGCTTCTTTTTGGCTGCGCCGAAGGCGTTGAACAGCGTGGCACCAATCTTGTCCGGGTGAGCCAGGACATCGTGGCCGGGCGCGCTGATCGCGTCCGGCCCATTGCGCAGGTAATTGTTGCACGTGGCAGGCGTTTCTCGTGCCATGACATGATTGAGCATGTCGAGCTGCGCGGAAAGCGCTTGCGAGACCTCGCTGTCCGGCGCTGAAGTCAGGAGCGGTGTATATCTTTGCCTCGGATCGGCGACCGCCTGTCTGCTGACATTGCGCACTTCTGTTCCACTTCCGGTCTGGGCCGCGGCAGTGATCTTGCGCAGCATCGCATCGTAATCGTCCGGAAATTCCCGGGCGATCGCCTTGAATATCTGGAGGCCCTGCTTCCGGATCTCGGCATCGACGTCGGCGGTGGTCATCGGCTGGGGCGACCTCGCCACCGTCTCGTAGAGATCTGAAGTATGCCGAAGCCTGCTTGTTATCGAGCGCAATCGCCTCGCTGTAATCGGCGATCGACCGATCGTAATCCTGCTTGTCGTCCCGGGCGACGGCCCGATAGATGTATGCGGTGGCGCGGATGCTCGGCGGCTCCGCGGTGTCCTCGGCAATCGCCGTGCAGGCGGCTATGTGCTTGTCCGGCTCGACACTCTCGCCAATGCAGGTTGCATAGTCCTTCTCTGACGCGAGGACCGGTGCGTTCAGCGCAAGGATGACCGCAAGCCCAGCCAATTGCCGCCGTTTGAGGAGGTCTTCGCCTGCACGAATGATACGATAGCAGCGGCGACTAGCCCCGCACCCTTCCAACTCGCCATTTGGCTGGTCCTCCCCCGAAAACCCTGGTCCACTTCAGCGGTAATCCGCCTATTGTTCTTTATTTGTTCCGCAATGCAAGCATAAATTGCAATATAGAAGACACAGTCTGCATCGCGGTTCCCGCAGCCCGCTCGCTGGTTGAGGGCGTTGCTTCCCGTTCAATCCCGATCTGACCTTGCCGGTTAACCGCCCGGCAATGGTTGCGTGCAAAGGTCGCCGCGAGGGATCATCGGGGTGTTTGCCTTGCTTATGCCAAAAAGTGAAGCGCTCTCGCGTGCCAACCGGGACGGGGTTTTGTCCGAAGCGCGCAAGCGCGAGATCCTGACCGACCTGCGCGAAGGCTTCTTTCGCGCCTGCGCCCTGGCCTGCGCGGGACTGTTCGTCTATCGCGGCGTCTATCAACTGCTGGAGGATCCGACCCGGCTCAACGTCGCGCTGGTTGCGATTTCCGAGATACTCACCTTCACCTGGCTGCTTTTGTCGCGGCGTCCGGTGACGCGTGACTGGAATCCGCTTGCGGTCATCGTCTCCGTGACCGCAAGTTTTGGAGTAGCGTTGATCAGCCTCAAACCTGGCATGGCGCTTGTTCCAGTCTACATCGCCGCACCGCTGCAGGTGATCGCGTTGTTGTTTGTCATCTGGGGCAAGATATCGCTGGGCCGCTCCTTTGCCATCCTGCCTGCCAATCGCGGCGTGATGACGGGCGGCGCCTACCGGCTTGTGCGGCACCCGATTTACGCCGGCTATCTTGCCGGACACGTGCTCTACCTGCTGTCGGCCTTTTCCTTCCACAATCTCGCGATCTATGCGGTCATCACCTACATGCAGTTGTATCGGATACTACGCGAGGAGGCCCTGCTGGCCGCCGAGCCGGAGTATCGCGCCTATATGGAACGTGTGCGCTACAGGCTGTTCCAACGGATATTCTGAAGGCAAGGTTAGCCGACCTGTTTGGATTGATTGGTCGCCTTCCGGCGACCGGCACGCGATTTTCGTGCTATCCGCGGAGCCGCACACCGACAATGACGGGATCTCCTCAGCGGCTAAAATCGCTTTTCTTTCCGAATAAATGATAATACCGATAACATCGGTTTCGACCAAGAAATATTTTCTGCGAGTATGGTGCATTTTTATTATTTTTATAAGTTCCCCATTCAAGCAATAAATACCATCATATTTACAAATATACCCCGCTTTGAACCAAAGATCATCTCCGACGTAGCTGTGATTGCAATCGGCGGTGCGCCGACTGCCTTAGCGCAACAGGAGAGTGTTATGACTTTTACTATCAAGACAGTCGCCAGTGTGTTGGCGGGAAGTGCGATAGTCGTCGTCCTTTCGATGCCGGTGAGTGCAGCGGGGCTAGGTGTCAGCGCCTCGGTGGGTGGTAGCGGCGGTGTCAACGCTGGTGTCGGCGCCAATGGAGGCGGTGGCGGGGGTGGCAATGCTGGCGTCGGCGGGCAATGCTGGGCTCAGTGCCTCCATCGGCGGCAGCAACGGCATCGCCGCGAACGCCAATGTCGGCGGCACGAGCGGCATCACCGCCGGGCTTGGCGCCAATGTTGGCGACACGAGCGGCATCGGCATCGGTGGAGCCAATCCGAGCAGCCTGTCAAACCCCACCAATCTCAGCCAAACGAGCTTGTCCGGCACCGTGGCCCAGATGTCTAACAGCCAGGTGGCTCGCATGAAGAAGCGCTGTGTCGACGTGCTGAGCAACGAGGGCGCTTACGATCGCGACCTGCGCCAACTCTGCCTGTTGATCGCCCGCCGCTGAGCCCTCAGGATGAGCAGTGCGGAACCAGCCGCGAGGCTTTCAAGCGCACTCTCCTAGCCTCCGGCCGGTCGGAAAGTCCGTCGCTCCTGGCGGGCTTTCCGCGTCATTGGGTCTTCTCAGGTCGCCCCGAATGATCGCTCCTCGCCTTGGATCCGCAACCTATCACGGCGCCAAGAGGGTGGAGCTAACTCATTTGACGAACCCTTCTTGCTTGGCGATCCTCGCGGGGGCGGAACGGTAAGGCCGCTCGAGCGTTCTCATCTTCGAACATCGCAGCAAGCGATGTCTAACCGGCGCACGAGCGCACAAAGGAGCGGGAATCATGAGCTTAGGCACCATACTCATCATCCTTCTAGTCCTTGCGTTACTTGGCGGCTTCAGCGGACTCGGCGGCGGGCCGTTCTACGGAACCGGCTATTATGGGGGCGGCGGACTCGGACTTGTGCTGCTGATCGTCATCATCCTTGTCGTGCTCGGACGCATCTAGAGGCGCGATTCGATCCATGGTGATCGCGACTTCGTGACCGTATCGATATCGTTGCGCACCGGATTGTGATGGAAAAAGCCAGCTTGTGATCCGGTATCGCGCGAGATTCAGGTATAGTGGTGGCGGTCCACACCCCCCGTGGAAACAAGAGGAGAGGGTCCCACCCCTTATCCTCCTCCAAGGCCCGCCCCGGCTTCCCGGAGCGGGCTTTCTTTTTCTCCGGGCACGGTGTCGACGCCTTGCCGACCTTGGCGCCGTGGATGTCGAGCGTTGCCTGCTTGGCGGTGGCTGCCTGCCAGTCCGTGCTCTCAGCTTGCCTGCGTTGATGCGGGGGGCATTCATCGCTTGATCGTTGACAGAGCTGCCGCGTCAGAGTACAGGATTACACAGGTTCACTGGACAGGTGCCCATATGAAGCGCGGCGCGATTCAGCTCTCTCCCGGTACGGGCAAGCCCGAGCAGATCGCCACCGTTCTGGAGCATGAAATCCGCTCCGGCGTGCTCGGCTTCGGCGATCGCCTGCAAAGCGAGAATGAACTCGTCCAGCGCTTCTCCGTCAGCCGCAACACGGTCCGCAAGGGCCTTGAGGAACTGTCCAGCCGCGGGCTGATCACCACCAAGGTCGGTATCGGCTCCTTCGTCACTTTCGACGGCAAGCCGGTCGACGACGCGATCGGCTGGTCGCGGGCGCTGGCCAATGCCGGCGCCAATGCCGAGACAAGGACGCTGCGGCTCGAGGTGATCGAAGATGCGGGGCTTGCCGCGCTGCTTGAGATCGAAAGCCCGTTCTTCATCGCCGTCGATCGTGTACGCACCAATGCCAGAGACGGTCATGCGATCTCCATCGAGCGCAGCCGCCTGCCGCTGTCGCCGGAACTCGAAGACGTTCCGCTGCGCGGCCTGCGCGAGGGATCGCTGCACCAGACGCTGCGCGCCGCCGGGCTCGTGCCCGACCATGGCGAGGAATGGATCGGGATCGAGATGCTGAATGCCGAGGACGCGGCCATCCTCGGCTGCCCTGAGGGCACGCCATTCCTGCGTGGCCGCCGGTTGACCCGTGCCGCTGATGACCGGCCGATCGAATATGTCACCAGTCTGCTCAACCCAGCGCATTTCGCGCTGCATATGAGGTTCTGAGCGATGTCGGACAAAGCGACGGACATGATCGACCGCGCCATGGGCGCTCTCATCGGCGGGGCGCTGGGAGATGCGCTCGGCATGCCGACGCAGCTTCTGTCGCCGGCGCGGATCGCCGAGCTCTACGGTCATGTCGAGGATTTCGTCGCGCCCGTTGCCGACCATCCGGTTTCGAAGGGGCTGGCGGCCGGCACCATCACCGACGATACCGAACAGGCGCTGCTGCTTGGCCGCATCCTCATCGAATCCGGCGACCGCTTCGACCACACGCGCTGGGTCAACGCGCTGCTCGACTGGGAGCGTGACGTCAAGGCGCGCGGCAGCTACGATCTGCTCGGGCCGTCCACCAAGCGCGCCATCGACGCCATCAACAATGGTGTGCCAGCCGAGGACGCGGGGCGTGGCGGGGACACCAATGGTGCAGCCATGCGCATCGCGCCGGTCGGCATCATGATGCCGGTCGAAGCGCTGGAGGCTTTGGTCGCCAAGGTGGCCGAGACCTGCCGGGCGACACACAACACCTCGATCGCCATTGCCTCGGCCGCTGCCGTCGCGGCCGCTGTCAGCCGCGGCGTTTCCGGCGGTGACTGGCGCGCCGCCTCCGACAGTGCCGTCGTGGCCGCGGGGCGAGGGGCGACGCTCGGCTACTGGGTGACCGGCGGCGATATCGCCGCGCGTATCGTCTGGGCGCAGGATCTGGTGCGTGGCAAAGCGACGAGGGACGCGATCCGGCTGATCACCGACCTGGTCGGCACCGGCGTCGCCAGCCAGGAGTCCGTTCCGGCCGCCTTCGCGGTGCTGGAAGTCGCCGGCGGCGATCCCTGGCAAGCGGCGGTCATCAGCGCCAATCTCGGCGGCGACACCGACACGATCGGCGCCATTGCGGCCGGCATGGGGGGCGCCTGCACTGGTCTTTCGAAGTTGCCGCGACAGCACGTCGCGCGCCTCCTTGGCATCGACATTGAGCAAGTTCGCGAACTCGCCGGCGACCTCGTCGCGGCGCGATTGGCGAAAACCGGCTCCGGCAAGGATGCGGCGGCATGAGTGGGCGGCTCGTCCATATCGGCAGCGCGGTGGTCGACTACGTCTACCGTATCGACGCCTTGCCGGCGCCGGGCACGGAGAAGACGGCGTCAACCTATGCCCAAGTCGCTGGCGGCGGCTTCAACATGATGGTCGCGGCCAGCCGGACCGGCATGACAGTGGTGTTTGGCGGCCAGCTCGGCAGCGGGCCGAACGGCGACTTCCTGCGTGCCGCCTTTGCCGCCAAGGGCATCGAAACGCTGACGCCGCCATCGCCTGCCATGGACAGCGGCAATTGCGTCGCGATGATCTCAAGCGATGCCGAACGCACTTTCGTCTCATGGCCGGGTGCGGAGAGTATTCTTAGCCTCGACATGATGGCGCCCGTGGTCGTCGCGCAGGGCGACTGGGTATTCACCTCGGGCTATACGCTGAGCTATCCCGGAAGCCGCAAGGCGCTCACCGACTGGATCGAGGCGCTGCCTGCGCAGACCCCTTTCGTCTTTGACCCGACGCCGGTCATCTCGCACATTCCGCGTGCCATCCTGTCGCGAGTGCTTGCTCGTACGACCTGGCTAAGCTGCAACGCGACGGAGGCCGCCGAGATTGCCGGCCCTGGTGACGTCGAGGCACTCGCGGGGCGACTGCTTGCGGACCATTGCCCAAAAGCCGATGGCATCATCATCCGCAGCGGCGCCAAGGGCTGTCATGTGCGGCTGGCAAATGGTTCCGCCCAGAGTATTCCGGGATTCGAGGTAGCGGCGGTGGACACCAATGGCGCCGGCGACACCCATATCGGCGCCTTCGTCAGCGCGCTGTCGAATGGTGTTCCGCCGTTCGAGGCGGCGCGCTACGCCAATGCGGCGGCCGCCATTTCAGTCACCCGTTATGGCGGTTCGTCGGCGCCGACGGACGCCGAAATCCAGACTTTCCTGGGCGAGGGCGCGGCCGGCGCGCCCGGCCAGGCACAGAAGGCCCATCAGACAGCCTGACAAGCCCGGGAACCGGGCAAACCAAAGAGAGGAACGAACCATGCGCATGCTCAATTTGACTGCTTTGCTGACGGCGACCGCCGTCGTCACCTCCGCACTCGCCTTCGCCGCCAACGCTGGTGAAGTGCATGTGCTCAACTGGAAGGGTTATGGCGCCGACGAACCCTGGGCCATCGAGGCGTTCGAAAAGGCGACCGGCAACAAGGTCGTCAACGACTTCTTCAATTCCGAACAGGAAATGCTGACCAAGATCCGCACCAATCCGGGTCTCTACGACGTCGTCATGATCAATGCCGCCTTCAACGACCAGGCGATGGCGGAAAAGCTGATCCAGCCGATCGATACCTCAAAACTGCCGAACTATGCCGACATCAGCAAGGACAAGGCCGGGTCGCCGATGCTCGACCATGACGGCAAGGTCTATGGCGTGCCGTGGGTCTGGGGCCTGACGGCGCTCGCCATCAACGAAAAATCCTTCGACAAGCCGCCGACGTCGATCGCCGAGATGTGGAATCCGGCGCACAAGGGCCGCGTCATCATCCGCGACGATGCTGTCGAGGCGGTGCAGTTCGGCGCCATCGCCACCGGCCAGAACATCAACGACATCAAGGATATGGGTGCGGTCAAGACCAAGCTCACCTCGCTGATGCCGCAGATCAAGACCTTCTGGAGCTCGGAGAACGACTGGAACCAGATGGTCGCCTCCAACCAGATCGATATCGGCACCTACTGGAGCGGCTCGGCCGACCGCGCCAAGA
Source organism: Mesorhizobium sp. B2-4-17 (assembly GCF_006441275.1). NCBI lineage: Bacteria > Pseudomonadati > Pseudomonadota > Alphaproteobacteria > Hyphomicrobiales > Phyllobacteriaceae > Mesorhizobium > Mesorhizobium sp. B2-4-17. Next base: position 57,435 of record NZ_VFUX01000023.1, read on the forward strand.
CCCACTTCAAACTGCCGGTCTCGCTGGTCATCCCGCAGGAAGGCGCCGTCGCCTGGCTCGACGCCTTTTCCATTCCGGTCGGTTCGAAGAACGTCGCCGGCGCCGAGGCCTTCATCAACTACATGATCGACCCGAAATTCTACGTCGAATGGGTCACCAAGGTCGGTGCTCCCGTCTCCGCCAATACCAAGGCGGTGGAAGCGCTGCCCGAAGATGCCTTCAACCGCAAGGTGATGGGCGACCCTGCGGTGGCCAAGCGCATCCAGTTCCAGGCGCCGATCACCGACGCCCAGCGCGAGGCCTACCTTGCGCTCTGGCAGCAACTCAAGGTCGACGTGAAGTAACACCCACATCCGGACCAGCCGGCGGCTCGCGCCGGCTGGTCCTTCAATCCTGGGGAGGAGGGTTATCATGGCAGTGCAGGGGGCAGTTGCGTCACGCGGCGGGCTGAGATCGGCGCTGCCATTGCTGGCGCCGGCCTATCTCTGGCTGACGGTGGCGATCTTCCTGCCTCTTTCCGCCATGGTCTTTTTCTCCTTCATGACCGACTTGCCTTTGTCGGGAAAGCCATGGGCATTCACGCTTGGCAACTATGCCGCATTCTTCTCGCAGAGCCTTTACCTGACATTGCTCCTGGCCTCGCTGCGCCTCGGCCTTGAAGTAACGCTGTGGTGCATCGTCATCGGCTATCCCGCCGCTTACGTGCTGGCCAAGGTGCTGAAGGGACGCAGCCGCGAGGCGATCTTCCTGCTCGTCATCCTGCCGTTCTGGTCGAACGGGCTGGTGCGCATCTTCTCCTGGGCGATGGTTTTACGCGAGGGCGGCATCCTCGACACGGCGCTCAACGCCGTGCTGCCGTTCAAGATCAACATCGACCTCATGTATTCCTATCCGGCGGTCATCATCGGACTGGTGCACTCCTACGTGCCCTATATGGTGCTGACCTGTTATCTCACGCTGCAAGCCATCGACGACTCGCTGATCGAGGCCGGGCGCTCGCTCGGCGCCTCGCGGCTGCAGGTGCTTAAGCGGGTCATCATCCCGCTGTCGATGCCCGGTCTTGTGGCGGGCGCCGCGCTCATCTTCGTGCCGGTCGTCGGCTCCTTCATGGAGCCGCGTATCCTCGGCGGTCGAACCGGCACCTTCTACGGCACCGTCATCGAGGACCAGTTCGTCGCCGTGTTCAACTGGCCGCTTGGGGCGGCGCTGTCCTTCATCCTGCTGGCCGTCGTGCTGGTCATCCTGGCGATCGCGTCGCCGGTGCTGCGGAGGACGACATGATGCCGACCACTCGCATCCTGGAATGGCTCGGCCGGTTCTATATCCTGCTGCTGCTGGCCTTCCTCTATGTGCCGATCATCATCATGGCGCTGATGTCGTTCAACGCCTCGCCCTTCTACCAATTGCCGTTCGAATGGACGACCGAGTGGTACGCTTCGCTGTGGCAGAACGACCAGCTGATCGCGGCCACCTGGAACAGCCTCGAGATCGCCGTCATCACTACGGTCATCTGTGTGGTTCTTGGCACGGCTGCGTCGCTGGCGCTCTTTCGTTACGAGTTTCGCGGCAAGAAATTGCTGCAGGCGCTGCTGTTCCCGCCGATCGCCATTCCGTGGCTGATCACCGGCACGGCGATGCTGATCTTCTTCTTCGGCGTCGGCATCGGGCGCGGCCTGTTCGCCATCCTGCTCGGCCATGTCGCGCTGGCGTTGCCCTATGTCATCGTCGTCGTCTCGGCCCGGCTGCAGACCTTCGCGCCGGAGCTGGAAGAGGCGGCGCGCTCGCTTGGCGCCAATCAGTGGCAGGTGACCAATCGCGTCACGCTGCCCTGGATCATGCCGGGCGTCATCGCCGGCGGGCTGTTCGCCTTTGCGGTTTCGTTCGACCAGTTCGTCGTCTCCTACTTCCTGTCGACGCCGGGACAGACGACGCTGCCGGTCGAAATCTATGCCGCGATCCGCAAGGGTTTTACGCCCGAGATCAATGCGGTCTCGACCATCATTATTGTCGTGTCGATGGCGCTGATGCTGCTCACGGCGCGCTTCTTCAAATTCGGCGGAGAGAAATAATGGCCGGCGTGCAGGTATCGAACGTCTCGCGCAGCTTCGGCGCGCACAAGGCGTTGGACGATGTCTCCATCGATTTCGCCGATGGCGGCTTCTATGCCCTGCTTGGCCCGTCCGGCAGTGGCAAGACCACGCTGCTGCGGCAGATCGCCGGTTTCGACTTTCCCGACTCGGGCCGTATTTCCATCGGCGGCGAGAGCGTCGAGCGGGTGCCGGTGGAAAAGCGGCGCATCGGCATGGTGTTCCAGAATTATGCGCTGTTTCCCAATATGAGTGTCGCCGACAATATCGCCTTCGGCCTGTCGGTGCGCGGCGCGGCGAAGGCTGTGATCGCCACGGAAGTGCAGCGCGCGCTCGACCTCGTGCAACTCGGCAAGCTTGGCGCCCGGCGCCCGCACCAGCTCTCCGGCGGCCAGCGCCAGCGCGTGGCGCTGGCGCGCGCGATCGTCACCAAGCCGCGCGTGCTTTTGCTCGACGAGCCGCTGGGCGCGCTCGACAAGGCGCTGCGCGTCGACATGCAGATCGAGTTGAAGCGCATCCAGCGCGAGATCGGCATTACCACCATCTTCGTCACCCACGACCAGGAAGAAGCGCTGACGATGAGCGACCGCATCGGCATTCTGCGCGACGGCAGGCTGGTGCAGGAAGGACCGCCGGAGGAAATCTACGACCGGCCAAAGAGCGAATTCGCCGCCACCTTCCTCGGCGACGCCAACATCTTTCGCGGCGACGCGACCGGCAACGGTATCCGCCTGCCGGACGGTACGGCCATCGCGGCCGGCGCGGGTGCGACGCTTGCCGCCGGGACCAAGGCGAGTTGTGCCGTGCGGCCCGAACGCATCCGCATCGACACCGATGCCGAGGCCATGGATGCCGCCAATGCCAACATGCTCAAGGGGCAGGTGTCGAAGCGCATCTTCGCCGGCAACAACAGCACCTATTTCGTCGAGCGCGCCGGCCAGACGCTGAAGGTCATCGTCCAGAACACCGGCATGGAGCGGCTGGCGGAAGGCCAGAACGTGGTGCTGCGCTGGTCGCCGGAAAGCACGGTGCTGATTGCTGCGGGTTAGGTCGCTGTCGATAGATGGGCCGCTTGCGTTCCTTCGCGCCCCTCTGTCCTGCCGGACATCTCCCCCACGAGGGGGGGATCGGCTGTCGTCGCCGGTTTCGCGGAATTCCACGTTGCAAAAAGTGCAATAAAGCCGAAGCTGGCAATCTCCCCCCTCGTGGGGGAGATGCCCGGTAGGGCAGAGGGGGCGCTGTCCCGCCATACTGTCGAGTAAGCTTCTGGAGTACCGATGACTTTGGAATTGACTGCCGGAGATCAATCCATGCTCGACGGCGAGCAAGGCCCTTCGGCCGCTGCCGCGATGAAAATCCTGGTCGCCTTCTCCAACGCGGTTGGAGCCGAGAGCCTGCTCGATATCACCGGTGCCCATATCGATGGTTGTCTCTATCATGGCAAGGCGGGGCTCGATTTCGTCGAACGGCTGGTCGAGGGCGGCGGGCGTGTCCGCGTGCCGACGACGCTCAATGTCGGCTCGTTCGACCTCATCCATCCAGGCATGGTGAAGATGGCGGCAGCGGAGGAAGTGCCAGCGCGACGGCTGATGAAGGCGCATCTGGAGCTTGGCTGCGAGGCGACCTTCACCTGCGCGCCCTATCAGACGCGCTTTCGGCCTGGATTCGGCCAGCAGATCGCCTGGGGCGAATCCAACGCCATCGTTTTCGCCAATTCGGTGATCGGCGCGCGCACCAACCGCTATGGCGACTTCATCGATCTGTGCTGCGCCATGACTGGACGCGCGCCGGCCTGGGGCCTGCATCTGAGCGAAAACCGGCGCGGCCGCATCCTGTTCGAACTGGCGGTTGCCGATCCGGAACCGAGCGACAGCCTGTTCGTGGGCATCGGGCTGATCATCGGGCAAGCCAGCGGCGACCGAATTCCTGTCGTCATCGGCCTGCCAAGGCCGCGCGACGAGGATCAGTTGAAGGCGATGGGCGCGGCGGCGGCAACGACCGGCGCGGTGGCGCTGTTTCATGTGGTCGGCATAACGCCGGAAGCGGGAACGCTCGATGAGGCGTTCCAGGGGATGGTGCCCGAGGAGACTATCCGCATCAGCCGTGCCGACATCGATCATGCGTTGGTCAGGCTGTCTGGAGTGGCCGACGGTGCGCCGCTCTCGGCCGTGTCGCTGGGCACGCCGCACTTTTCCCACGAAGAATGGATGCGCCTGTTGCCCATGCTGCGCGAGGTCGCGCCTGGCAAGGGCATTCCGCTCTATGTCAACACCGGGCGGGCGACGCTGGCGCGGCTGCAGGAGGAGGGCGCGCTTGACGGCATGGAGGCGTTCGGCCTGATCCCCGTCGCCGACACCTGCACCTATGTCACCGCGATCCTCGAACGGCTCGACGGCGTGGTTATGACTAATTCCGGCAAATGGGCACATTACGCGCCGGGCAATATCGGCGTGACTGTCGCTTTCGCCGAGATGAGGGATTGCATCCGTTCCGCCGCTGTCGGGCATGTCGTGCGAGGTACGTCATGAGCAAGCTGATCGAACGAGCAGGCAGCTTCCAACTGATCGGCGCAGCAGAGGGACACAGCTTGGTGTTTTCGCAGCCGCTCAGCTTCTGGGGTGGCATAGATGCCGAAACCGGCGACATAACAGATCATTCGCACCCCGGCCTCGGCCAGAACGTCGCCGGCAAGATCCTCGTCATGCCGAGCGGGCGTGGGTCGTCTTCCTCGTCCTCTGTCCTGGCCGAGGCGATCCGCCGGGGCACGGCGCCCGCAGGTATCCTTCTGGAGAGGCCGGACCCGATCCTCGCCGTCGGCGCCATCGTCGCCGAGTTTCTTTACGGGATCAGTATGCCGCTCGTGGTTTGCGACATTGCGGGCATCGCCTCCGGCGGGCGCATTGCGATCGGTGCTGGCGAGGATGGCGGGGCGGTCGTCAGCTTTGTCGATGCCGCGGTCGCTGAGGTTCAATAAGATAGAACATCACTCTTCGACGCCGCGCCCAACTGAGCCGTCCTTTTTGCATTTGAACCTTCGCGGCTCTCACCTCCATTGTGCTGATGGGAAATGATGGTGCAGGCCTTGGCCGATGCCGGGGCCATGGCGTTATATCCAGTTTCTCGGGGAGGATTGGATGGCGAGCATGGGTTTCGAGCCGGACGTCAAGGTGCGCGCCAGGGAATACCGGATCGGCTGCGTCGGCGCCGGTATGATCATGGCCGAGTGCCACCTGGGCGCTTACGCCCAGGCCGAATTTCCAGTGGTGGCGATCGCGTCGCGGACGAAGGCCAGCGCCGAGAAGGTCGCCACACGCTGGGACATCCCGACCGTGCATGACACGCCGGAGCAGCTGATCGAAGACAACAATGTCGAGATCGTCGACCTTGCCTTTCCTCCCGACCAGCAGCCGGCGTTGATCCGCCACGCGCTCAAGCAGAAGCACATCAAGGCGATCCTGGCGCAGAAGCCGTTGGCGCTGTCAGTCGAGGAAGCCGTCAAGCTGCGCGACGAGGCGGCGATTTCAGGCAAGATCCTCTCGGTCAACCAGAACATGCGCTACGACCAGTCGATGCGCGTGCTGAAGCAGATCATCCACAGTGGCGCGCTCGGCGACATCGTCTTCGCGCAGATCGACATGCACGCGATCCCGCACTGGCAAGCCTTCCTCGCCGATTACGACCGGCTCACACTTGCCAATATGAGCGTGCATCATCTCGACGTGCTGCGCTTCCTGTTCGGTGATCCCCTGGAGATCACCACGTTAACGCGCAAGGATCCGCGCACGACGTTCGAGCATTCCGATGGCATCACGGTGTCGACCTTGCGGTTCCCTTCCGGCGTGCTCGCTGTGTCGCTGGAGGATGTGTGGTCCGGGCCCCGTCAGCAGGGCTATCGAGACGATCAGCACATCAACTGGCGCGTCGACGGCACCAAGGGTGTCGCCAAGGGCACGATCGGCTGGCCGACAGGCGTGGCATCGACCTTGACCTATGCCTCGACCGAGACGACCGGCGGAGAATGGGTCAGTCCGAGCTGGGACACGATGTGGTTCCCGCACGCCTTCATCGGCGTGATGGAGCAGCTTCAATATGCCGTAAAGACCGGCACGCCGCCGGCGCTGTCGGTCGCCGACAACGTCAAGACCATGGCGCTGGTCGAAGCCGGCTATCGCTCGATGGCAAAAGGCCGCACCGTCAGGCTCTCCGAAATCTCGACCGACTGAACATCCGGCCACGGATTAGTATGGCCACTGAATCGCTTACCGGGAGGACTTCACCCCATGATGCAGGCAGGTATCTTTACAGGCTATTTTCCTTACGAGCTGGATGAGGCCGCCAGGCGCATCCGCGGGCTCGGTTTCAACACCGTGCAGCTCGACCTGCATTTCAGGGATATCGACCTGTCGGCGGGACAGATCACCAGGGATAAGGCAAAAAAGGTCCGCGATACATTCCGCGACCACAATCTGCCGGTCTGCTGCATTTCAGGCTACACCAACATCATCCATCCCGACAAAGCCGAGCGCGAAAGGCGCGTCGGCTATCTCAAGGAGATCATCCGCAACGCGCGCGATTTCGGCTCGCCCTATGTGATCTCCGAAACCGGCACCTACAACACCGAATCCGACTGGGTGCATCATCCCAGGAACAAGACCGAAGAGGGTTTCGAGGAATGCCGCAAGGTGATCTCCGACCTTGCCCGGACGGCCTATGACCACGGCGCGGTGTTCCTGCTCGAAACCTATGTCAACAATGTCGTCGGCTCGGTCGAGGAGACGGTGAAAATGTTCGCGCAGGTCGATCACCCCGGGCTCGGCCTGTTGATGGACCCGACCAATTATTTCGAGGCCCACAACATCGATCGCATGGACCAGGTGCTGAACCAGGTGTTCGACACGCTGGCCGAAAAGATCAGGATCGCGCACGCCAAGGACGTCAAGCGCTCGGGCGGCGACAAGTCGGAAAAGCATGCGGACATCGGCGACGAGAACGCCCATGAGGGGCTGACATTCCGTGGCGTCGGCGAGATCGAACTGCCCGCTCCTGGTCTCGGCTCGCTCAACTACGATCTCTATCTCAGACGGCTCAGCGAGAAGCACCCGAACATCCCTGTCATCATCGAGCATCTGACCGAGGACGACGTGCCGCGCGCCAAGACATTTCTGGACGGGAAATTCCGCGCCAACGGCCTTTGAGGCCAGCGGGAGAAGACGATGGCGAAGCGCGACTACAGCCTGGTCGGCGAAAGCACACGGATCGCGATCGAGACCGGCCTGGCCTCGGCCGAGTGGTATCACACCGACGTGCCGCGCAAGGCGATGAAGGAGTTGATGCGGCGCTGCGACGGCCCGGCGATCCGCGACACGGCGATCTGGCTCGCGGCGATCCTGGGCTCGGCCGCCGGGATCGTCTGGTTCTGGGGCTCGGGGTGGGTGGTGCCGTTCCTGTTCGTCTACGGCGTGCTCTACGGCTCGTCCAGCGACTCGCGCTGGCATGAATGCGGCCACGGCACGGCGTTCCGCACGCGCTGGATGAACGACGTGGTTTACCACATCGCCTCCTTCATGCTGATGCGCAATCCCGTGCAATGGCGCTGGAGCCATGCCCGCCACCACACCGACACCATCATCGTCGGCCGCGATGCCGAGATTGCCGTCATGCGTCCGCCGGACCTGTTGAAGGCGGCGCTGGCCTTCACCGGCATTCTCGACTTCCGCTATTCGCTGCCGACGCTTGTGCGCCAGGCTTTCGGCACGCTGTCTGACGACGAGAAGAGCTACATCCCGGAGATGGAACAGCACAAGGCCGTGGTCGCGGCCCGCTGGCATGTCGCCATCTATGTCGCGACGATCGCTCTCGCGATCGGGCTTAGATCATGGGTGCCGCTGGTGCTGATCGGTGTGCCGCGCCTCTACGGCACCTGGCATATGGTGACGACCGGCCTGCTGCAGCATATCGGCCTTGCCGACAATGTCGTCGATCACCGGCTCAACACCCGCACCGTCTACATGAACCCGATCAGCCGGTTCATCTACTGGAACATGAACTACCATGTCGAACACCACATGTTCCCGATGGTGCCCTATCACGCGCTGCCAAGGCTGCACGAACTGATCAAGCACGATTTGCCGGAGCCGAACCCGTCGATGTGGCATGCCTATCGCGAGGTCTGGCCGGTGCTGCTCAGGCAGCTGAGATACGAGGACTATTACCTCAAGCGTGAACTGCCGCCGACGGCCAGACCCTATCGCGGCGAGTTCCATGGGGCCGATATGTCGGCGGCGGCCGAGTAGCGATCGCCAATGTCGTGAGGAGCCCGAGATGGCCAATTGGGTTGAAGCGTGCGCGGTGGACGACGTCGAGGAAGAGGATGTCATTCGCTTCGATCATGGCGGCCGCACCTTCGCGGTCTACCGTTCGCCGGATGACGAGTTCTTCGCCACCGACGGCTATTGCACGCATGAGAAGGCGCATCTGGCCGACGGGCTGGTGATGGACGACATCATCGAATGCCCGAAACACAATGGCCGTTTCAACTACAAGACCGGCCAGGCCAAGGGCGCGCCGGTCTGCGTCAATCTTAAGACCTATCCGGTCAAGGTCGAGGCCGGTAAGGTGATGATCGAGATCGACTGATCGGCCGACATGGCCTCCCCCAACACAATGAAGGAACAAAGTTCGATGAGCCGAAAGAGACCGACCGTCGCCGATCTGCGCGCGATGAAGGGTAAGCGCCAACTGACCATGCTGCGTGTTCTGACCCTGGACGAGGCCGAGGCCGCCGAACGGGCAGGGGTCGACATCGTCTCGGTGCCGCCCGAACTGGTGCTCAACCCGCAATACCGCGATGCAGCCCCCAGCCTGTTCACCATGCCGGGCGAGAATTTCTTCGAGATCGGCACGGCGGATGATTTCGTCCGCTGGGCCTTCCGCCTCTACAAGGCCGGCGCCGACGCGGTCTATTGCAGCGCCGGCTACGCCACCATCAAGCGGATGGCCGACGATGCTATCCCCGTTATCGGCCATGTCGGCCTCATTCCATCGCGCGCGACCTGGACCGGTGGCTTCAAGGCCGTCGGCAAGACCGCCGACGCCGCCATGCAGGTTTTCGAGGCGGTGAAGCAACTGGAGGCGGCCGGCGCCATCGGCGCCGAGATCGAAGTGGTGCCGGTCGAGGTGGCGAAGGCGATCTCGGAGCGTACTCCGCTCATCATGCTGTCGATGGGGGCGGGCACGGGCTGCGACGCGCAATATCTGTTCGCCGAGGATATTCTTGGCCAGAACCGTGGTCACATGCCCCGCCACTCCAAAGTCTATCGCAACTTCGCCGCCGAGTATGACCGGCTGCAAGCGGAGCGGACGGCCGCATTCTCCGAATATGTCGCCGACGTCAACAGCGGCGCCTATCCCGAGGACAGGCACATCGTGCACATGGATCCGGCCGAGCTACGCCTGTTCCTGGACAAGGTCAGCCTGATGTAAGGTCCAATTCCCGCTGGCAAGCGCGGCATGCAGCGCTTCGGCGTCGATGCCGAGCGGCCTGTCCTCCTTCAGCACCGGGACGAGCGCACGGATCCCCGCGTGGACGGCCGATATACGTGGTGCCAGCACCAGCCCTTCACGCAGGTCGACGGCCTGGGCGGCGGCCATCAGTTCGAAGGCGATCAGCCGCCGCCACAGCACGATCATCCCGGCGCATTTCGCAATGGCGAGCGGCGACTGGGTCGCGTGGTCCTCGACACCTTCCGACACAGGGAGAAAGTCGAGCATAACCGGATTGGCCTTGTGGCGGATGGCGGCCAGGATCGATGTCGCCGTCTTCTGCAGCGGCACGAAGCCGGCCGATGCGCCGCCCACCGGCGACAGATATTTGGGCAGGCCGTTGCGGCCAGAACCGGTGAGCTGGATCAGACGTGCGACGCAGGCGGCCGCGCATTGCGCGATCGCCAGACTGAGCGTCTCGAAGGCGAGCGACAGGGCAGCCGTGTGGAAATTGCCTGTCGACATCACCACGCCGTCGTCGCCGAGCACCAGCGGGTTGTCGGCCGCGGCATTGAGCTCGATCTCGACGGCCCGCTTTGCCTGGGCGATTGCGTCGATCAGCGCACCGTGGATCGATGGCATGCAGCGGATCGAGAGCGGGTCCTGCAGGGTTGTCGGCGCCGGTGCCTCGTCGCGGGCGAGAAGATCATGCAGCGCCTTGGCGGCTTCCTGCTGGCCGGCCGCCGGGCGTGCCATGTGCAGGCGCGGATCAAGGATGGTGCGGTTGGCGCCGATGCCTTCCATGGTCAGCGCGCCGGCCTGCTGCTGCTGGACAAGGGCCGACAGCGTATCCGTCACCACGAGCGCGCCGCTGCCGGCGGAGACCGCCGAGGCGTTGACGAGCGACAGCCCGTCCTTGGGCGCCAGGCGGATCGGGGCAAGGCGGGCCATCATCAGCGCCTTTGCCGCCGGCATTCGTCGTCCCTGATAATCGGCCTCGCCTTCACCGATCAGCAGGCGGGCGAGCGCGGTCATCAGCACGAGGTCGCCGGCGCCGATGGAACCGAGCGACGGCATCACCGGATGGACACCGGCATTGAGGGCGTCGACCAAAGCGACGAACACGGCAGGCGAAAGGCCGGAGCCACCGGCCGAAAGCATCGATGCGCGCGCGACCATGGTGGCGCGGACAGTCTCGGTCGGCAGCGTTTCGCCGACCGCTCCGCTGCGCCCTTCCAGCAATTGGCGCTGGAAAGCGCTGGCGTCGCCTTCGACCGTCGTGCCGAGATTGGCGCCAAGTCCGGTGTTCAGGCCATAGATATGCTGGCCAGAGGCGGCGGCATGATCGAGCACTTTTCGCGCCTTTTCCAACCTGCCGATGACATCGGGTCCGATTTCCACCTTGCGCGCTTCACGGGCGACCGCGGCGACATCGCCTGTGCCGATGCGGGCTCCGGTGAGGACCAGCGCGCTCATGCGAAGCGCAGCCTCTGGCCGATGCCTTGGGCTTGCGCCTTGGACAGCATCGCCTTTCCGAGCGCAATGTCGGAGAGCGACAGGCCGCGATGCCAGAACAGGATTGTTTCGTCGTCGCTTTCGCGACCCGGCTTTAGACCGGCGGCGATCTGGCCAAGCTCGGCATCCAGCGTCTTTTCGCTGAGCCGCCCGGTCTCGACATGGGCCCGCAGCGAGCCGAACTTGCCGCCCTTGCACTGGCCCCAATCGTCGACGACCATCTTCTGCATGATGTCGGTCAGCGACAGTTCCACCGCGCTCATCGTGCCATAGGGTATCACAAGCGCGCCGGGCTTGATCCATTCGGTCTTGAGTAGCGGCTGCGGCTCCGGCAGACGCGAGGCCTCGACGACGATGTCCGCTCCCTTGACGCAGCCTTCCCAGTCGGCCACCGCCGTTACCGTCTTGCCGAGATCGGCCGACAGTTTGGCGGCAAAGCCGTCGCGGCTTTCCGGGCGGCGCGAATGGACGCGGATCTCGTCGAAGTCGAAGAGATGGTCGAGCAGGCGCACGTTCCAATAGGCCGTGCCGCGCGCGCCGATATGGGCCAGCACCTTGGAATTCCTGCGCGCCAGATGCTTGGCGCCGATCGCGGTGACCGCGCCGGTGCGCATGTCGGTGATGACGGTGGCGTCGAGAATGGCGCGCGGCGTGCCGGTGCGCGGATCGAACAGATTGAGGATGCCGAACTCGGACGGCAGTCCGTGCAGATAGTTGTCGACATAATCGCCGACAATCTTCACGCCCGCCGCATCGAGCGGCGCCACATAGCCGCGCAGCACGTTGAAATGGCCGTGGAAGGACGGGTCGGGCTCCAAGTGGACGCGCGGCTCGATCACCGTCTGGCCCTTGCCCTGCGCCACGAGCCCGGCCTCGACCGCGCCGATGATTTCCGCATCGGTCATGGCAAGGGCGTCGATGTCGAAGGCATTGAGATAGTCGATATAGATGGGCTTCATGCGCGCACTGTTCCTCGGGAGCCCCCACTCCCTCCATAACAGGCAAACAGGCGATACGAAAGTTTGTTGGATAACCTATGGACTGAGCCAGCCGGATGCTGGTCAAACCGGGTCGTCATGACTGCTCTTTCCCAAGACGAAGCCCCACCTCAACCGACGACGACAGCAGCAACAAACGCGCGGCGCGTGGCGCTGATCGTTGCCATCGCCTTCTTCATGCAACTGCTGGATTCGACGATCATCTCGACGTCGCTGCCGCAGATGGGCGCCTCCTTTGGCGTGCCGGCAGTGGCGATGAGCATCGGCATCACCGTCTACATGCTGACCATGGCGGTGTTCGTGCCGCTATCGGGCTGGCTCGCCGACCGGTTCGGCGCGCGCAACATTTTCCTCGTCGCGATCGCGCTGTTCACGCTGGCCTCGCTCGCCTGCGGCTTCTCCCGGAACCTGACAGAATTCGTCGCCGCACGCGCCGTGCAGGGCCTGGGCAGCGCGCTGATGACGCCGGTCGGGCGCATTCTTGTCTTGCGCAATGCGTCGAAATCCGAACTGCTCAACGCCACCGCGCTGATCACCTGGCCGGCGCTGTTCGCGCCCGTGGTCGGGCCTGTGCTTGGCGGCTTCATCACCGCCTATCTGTCCTGGCACTGGAATTTCTTCATCAACATCCCGCTTGGGCTGATCGGGCTGGGGCTTGTCGCCCGCTTCATCCCCGGCGACCGTGAGGCCGACCTCAAGCCGCTCGATTGGCCGGGATTTTTCCTGACCTCGCTCGGGCTCGCCTGCCTCCTCTACGGCCTCGAGCGCATCGCGCATCCCGAGGATGGCATGCTCCCGACGGTGCTGCTGATCGCGGCGGGGATCGTCGTCGGCTGGCTGGCGGTGCGGCATCTCCGGCACGCGCCGCATCCGCTGCTCGACTTCTCCTCGTTCAAGGTGCAGACCTTCGCCATCTCCACGCTTGCCGCCGGCACCATCTTCCGGGTGGCGATCAACGCCATGCCGTTCCTGCTGCCGCTTTTGTTCCAGGTCGGCTTCGGCCTCTCGCCCGTCGATGCCGGCATGATGATCCTGGCCTATTTCCTCGGCAATCTCGGCATGAAGACGGTGACCACCCCGATGCTGCGGCGTTTCGGTTTTCGCTCGGTGATGGTCGTCAACGGCATCATCGCCTCGGCCTCGATCATGGCTTGCGGAGCGATCTCGCCGCAGACGCCGCAGGTCCTGATAGTCGTGCTGATGCTGATCGCCGGCCTGTCGCGTTCGATGCAGTTCACCGCGCTCAACACGCTGGCCTTTGCCGATATCGCCGCGGCGCAGCGCAGTTCGGCGGCGACGCTGTCGTCGATGCTGCAGCAGGTGGCGATGCTGTTCGGCGTCGCCGTGGCGGCGGCGATCCTCAACCTATCCCAGATCGCCAGGGATGGGCCGGCACTCGACCTCGTCGATTTTCGAATCGCCTTTCTGGCGATCGGCGCCATCGGGCTGGTGGCGGCGCTCCGTTTCCTCGTGCTGCCGCAAGGGGCAGGTGCCGAGGTTTCCGGCCACGCGGCGAGGAATTGAAATCGAATTTTCCGGTCGACGCGTAGGTGAATTCCGCACCGATCGTTTGCCTTGATGCGATGCTTTCGCGCATCCCGATCTCGTCAACAATTTCTGGCGCGGGCTGGCCAATGATCCGGTGTCGACGGCGAATGATTGCTCCTACTGTGTCCGCTCGCACACGTACTGTGTCTACTCGCACACGGCGGCGGCGCGGGCCATGGGCATGACCGAGGCGCGGCATGGCGAGCTGGTTCGATCATCGGCTGGCCGCCCAGACCGATCATCTGGTTACGGGATGCAGATTCCGGTCGATCCGCAATTCGAAGTGAAGTGAGATGAGGCTTCCCATCTCCCACAAGGGAAAAGGGATCAGCAGCCACGCCGCCAGCCGGCCGATATGCACGGCGAGAACTTTTGTCCCCATGCTGTTAAGGAAGTGACATGTAACGGCACTATGGAAGCCTCACGCGAAGTGGTCGCCTGGGGTTCTCCAGCGTCGGCCCCGCAGTGGAGCCGTCATGAAAATCGTTCAGATCACCGACACCCATTTCAGCCCGACCAAGCCACACTTCAATGGCAATTGGCAGCCGCTGGTGGCCTGGATCGAGCAGAGCGGCGCCGACCTTGTCATCCACACGGGCGACCTCAGTGTCGACGGCGCCGACAGGGACGATGACATCGCCTTCTGCATGGATCTGATGCAGGAAATCGCGAAGCCGATGCTGATCGTGCCCGGCAATCACGATGTTGGCCATCTGCCCGGATCGCTGCAGCCGGTCAATGCCGGGCGGCTCGATCGCTGGCGCCGGCTGGTCGGCCCCGACTACTGGATGGAGGACGCCGGAAGCTGGCGGCTCGTCGGGATCGACAGCCTGCTGATGGGTTTCGACGACGCCGAGGAAGAGGCGCAGTTCGAATGGCTGCGGACCATACTGGAAAGCCGCGGCGGCCGGCGCGTCGCGCTCTTCGCCCACAAGCCGCTCTTTATCGACGAACCGGGTGAGGGCGATACCGGCTACTGGAGCGTCCGCCCGGCACACCGCCAACGCCTCTACGATCTGATCGCCGCTCACGATGTCGCGCTGTTTGCAAGCGGTCACCTGCACCGGGCGTGGCAAGGCAAATACGATAACACGTCACTGGTGTGGGGCCCGTCGGCGGCCTTCGTCGTCGGCGACATGGAACGCGATATGCCGGGCGAGCGGCTGCTCGGCGCCGTCATGCATGATTTCGGCGACACGGTCTCCAGCGAGATCGTCGCTATTCCAGGCATGACCATTCACGTCCTCGACGATGTGGTCGAGGAGGTCTATCCGCACGAGGCGCACAAGGTTCGCAAGAAGGTCGTATCATGAGCGCGCTCTCGCTTCGCGGCCTGAAAAAGTCGTTTGGCGGCAACGCCATCCTGAATGGAATCAGCCTCGATGTGGAACCCGGCGAGTTCATCGCTCTCGTCGGTCCTTCGGGTTGCGGCAAGAGCACCTTGCTGCGTATCCTGGCAGGGCTCGACCATGCCGACAGTGGCGAAATCGTCGTCGGCGGCAAGGACATGTCTCCGGTCGCCGCGGCCGACCGCAACATCGCCATGGTGTTCCAGTCCTACGCGCTCTATCCGCATCTCACCGCCGGCCAGAACATCGCGGTTCCCTTGGCCATGAAGCGGCTGAGCGGGGGCCAGCGCTTGCCGGTGATCGGCTCATTGCTGCCTGGCCAGAAGGATATTCGCGCCGGTATTTCACGCGACGTGCGCGAAATGGCGACTGTCTTGAAGATCGATCATCTGCTCGACCGCAAGCCGGGGCAGATGTCGGGTGGCCAGCGGCAGCGCGTGGCGCTGGCGCGCGCCATGGTGCGGCAGCCCAGCATCTTCCTGATGGACGAGCCGCTTTCCAACCTCGACGCGAATCTGCGCGTCCATGCGCGCGGCGAGATCGTCGAACTGCACCGCCGCGCCGGCGTGCCGACGCTCTATGTGACGCACGACCAGGCCGAGGCACTTTCGATGGCCGACCGTGTGGCGGTGATGATCGGCGGCAATCTGCTGCAGCTGGCCGCGCCCGATGTGATATACAACGATCCCGCCCATATCGAGGTCGCGCGTTTCGTCGGCCAGCCGAGGATCAACATCGTCCAGGCGCAGGCCGAAAGCGGCCGCGTCGGCTTCGAGGGCATCCGGCTGGCCCTGCTGGAGAAGGTGGCGACCGGCCCGGTCAGCCTCGGCATCCGGCCCGAATTCGTGAAGCTGTCACCGAACGGGCGGAGCGGCATTGCCGGGCGGATCGAGCGTCTCGAATTCCTCGGGTCGGAAGTCATTGCCCATTGCCGGCTCGACGCCTCCGGCGAGACCGTCATCGCCAAGCTCGTGCCGCACGAGGCGAGGGAACTGATCGCGGGAATGCCGGTGGGCGTCCTTGTGTCCATCGAACAGGCCATGGTCTTTGGACCGGAGGGAAGGCGCCTGCGCATCGCCGGCACGACGGGCGCGCGGCAGGAGCCGGCCTATGTCTAGCGTTGCGGTGGCGGGCAGGGTCCCGAGTGCCGCCGCGCTTCGGCAGCGCAGCGAAGACCGGACCGCCTGGCTGCTGGCATTGCCGGCCATCGTGCTGTTGCTGTTGTTCGTGCTCTTGCCCGTGGCCGCCGTCATCTTCCTCGGCTTCACCGATTTCGAGCTCGGCTATGGCAAGTTTCGCCTGGTCGGCTTCGAGAATTACGCACATCTGCTGGGCGACCGCACCTTTCGTCGATCGCTGTGGAACACATCGGTCTATACGGCGCTCGTCGCGCCGGTCTCGATCGTGCTTGGCCTGGGCGTCGCGCTGCTGATCGAAGGCGAGGGGCGCGCGCGCGGCTTCTTCCGCACCGTTTACTTCCTGCCCGTCGCCTCCCTGATCGTCGCCATGGCGACTGTCTGGCAATATATCTTCCACCCGACGATCGGGCCGCTCAACGCGCTGCTTTCGCTGGCCGGCATTCCCGGCCCGAACTGGCTCGGCGCGTCGAATACCGTCCTCTACAGCCTGTCGATCATCGGAATCTGGCAGTCGGTCGGCTTCAACATGGTGCTGTTCCTGGCCGGCCTGACGGCGATCCCGCGCGAGCTCTACGCCGCTGCTCACGTCGACGGCGCGAGATCGGCGCTCGACCGGTTCTTCCTGGTCACCTGGCCGATGCTCGGACCGACGACGCTGTTCGTCGTCACCATCAGCATCACCAATGCGGTGAAGGTTTTCGAAACGGTGAAGATGCTGACCGATGGCGGCCCCAACAAGGCCTCCGAAGTGCTGCTCTTCACCATCTACCAGGAGGGTTTCGTCTATCTGCGCGTCGGCTACGCCTCGGCGATGACCGTCGTCTTCCTGGCGATCCTGGTCGTGCTGATGCTTCTGCAATACCGCGTGCTCGACCGGCGGGTGCACTACACATGACAAGCACCGCCATCCCCGCAGGCCGCATCATCCGCTTCGCGCTGCTTTCGCTTGGCGCGCTGATGATCCTCGCGCCCTACATCTTCATGATCTCGACGGCGGGCAAGACGCAGAGCGACATCTTCACGTCGTCGCTGTCGCTCATCCCCCAGCATTTCTACTTCGCCGAGAATTTCGCCAAGGCGCTCAACAAGGTGCCCATGGCAACGCTTTTGTGGAACGGCGTGGTGGTGTGCGGCCTGATCTTCTTCTTCCAGGTCGCGGTCGCGATCCCTTGCGCCTACGCCATGGCCAAGCTGAAGTTCCGGGCCGCGCGGCTGATGATGGTGCTGGTCATGCTCGGCCTGCTGGTGCCGATCCATGCGACGGCGCTGCCGCTTTATGTCGCCTTCGACAGGCTGTCCCTGCTCAACAGCTACACCGCGCTGGTGGCGCCGTTCACCATATCGGTGTTCGCGATCTTCATGTTCCTGCAGTTCTTCCGCGCCATGCCCGACGACCTGCTGCACGCGGCACGGCTCGACGGAATGTCCGAGCTCGGCATCGTCGCGCGCGTCATCGTGCCCAATGCATGGCCGGCCGTCACCGCATTCGCGATCTTTTCCGTCGTTGCGCACTGGAACGATCTCTACTGGCCGCTGATCGTCGTCAGCAAGCAGGCCTACGCCACGCCGCCGCTCGGCCTGATGTATTTCCGGGCCGCCGAGGCCGGCGACGACTATGGCGCGCTGATGGCAGCCACGCTGATCATCACCCTTCCTCTCGTCGCCGCCTTCCTGCTCGCGCAGAAGCGGTTCGTCGAAGGGATCACCATGACCGGTCTCAAAGGCTGACCGGACCAACAAGGAGCACGAGCAATGAAGCATTTCTCAAGGATCTTTGCCGCAACGGCGCTGTCGCTGGCGGCGGCCCTTCCGGCCTATGCCGAAACGACGCTGACGGTTCACTATCCGATGCCAGGCTTCTTCAAGAACGTGATGGACACGATCTCGAAGAAGTTCATGGAAGAAAATCCCGACATCAAGATCCAGTTCGCCAGCCCGTCGGCGACCTATGAGGAGGGTATCCAGACCATTCTTCGCCAGGCCGGCACCGACGAAATGCCCGACATCACCTTCATCGGCCTCAACCGCCTGCGCATGCTCAACGAGCGCAACGTCGCCGTCGATCTCGGCCCGATGGTCAAGAAGGAAGGCAACATGGCGGAGCTCGGCTTCTCCGACACGATCCTGAAGCTGGCCCAGGTCAACGGCAAGCAGGTTGGCCTCGCCTTCGCCACCTCAAATCCGATCATGTATTACAATGCCGACCTGGTGAAGGCGGCCGGCGGCGATCCGGACAATCCGCCAAAGACCTGGGACGAGGTGATCGCGCTCGGCGGCAAGATCAAGGCGCTCGGCAACGGCGTCGACGGCATCGATTTCCGCTGGCAGAGCGATGACTGGATGTTCTCGGCGCTGCTGTTCGGCGCCGGCGGCAAGATGCTGAACGACGACGGAAGCAAGGTCGCCTTCAACGGGCCGGAAGGCGAGAAGGCGGTGGAGATCCTCGAGCGGATGGTGAAGGAGGGCGGCATGCCGGTCTTCACCAAGCCGGCTGGCGAACAGGCTTTCGCGGCCGGCAAGGTCGGCTTCGAGTTCCAGACCACCGGCGCCCTTGTCAACACGATCAAGAATGTCGGCGACAAGTTCACGTTGCGGACCGCCAAGATTCCGCTGATCGATCCGGTCAATGGCCGTCTGCCGACCGGCGGCAATGCCGTGGTCATCCTGACCAAGGATACGGCCAAGCAGGACGCCGCCTGGAAGTTCGCCAAATTCGCCGCCGGTCCCTATGGCGCCTCGGTCGTCGTGCCGGGCACGGGCTACGTCCCCAACAACGAGCTTGCGGCGAAATCCTCCGACTATCTCGGCGATTTCTACAAGAAGAACCCGCTCTTCCAGGCCGGGCTCAGCCAGATGCCGCTGATGGTTCCGTGGTACGCCTTCCCCGGCACCAACGGTGTGAAGGTCACACAGACGATCGTCGACAATTTGTCGCGGATCGTCGACCAGTCGGCGTCGCCCAAGGACGCGCTCGCCGACGCGGCGGGCGACGTCGAAGGCATGCTGCCGACGCAGTAAGGATCGCCACAGGCTTTTGCCTTCTCCCACGGGAGAAGGCGAGGTCCGGCGCTCACACAGGCTTGTAAACTCGCTCCGCCGTGTTCCAGAAGATATCAGCTTGTGCCGTCGGCCCATGTTTCGCCACCGCATCGCGGTGCGCCTTGATCAGCTCGGCGTGACTGGTCCAAAGCTTCTCGATCGGAAAGTTCGAGCCGAACATCAGATGGTCCGAGCCCAGAATGTCGATGGCGTTGTCGACGGTATAAGCGATCAAGGCGGGGTCCTTGCGGTGGACGAACGTGCCAAGACCTGAGAGCTTCGCGTAGAGATTGGGTGCCGCCGACAACGTGCGCAGGCCGCCTTTCCAGGCCTCGGTGGTTTCCTTGTCCATGCCGGTCAGCATACCGGCATGGATGAGGATGAAATTGGTTTCGAGATTTTCCCCAACCAATGTCAGCCCGTCCTTCATCTGAGCAGGGAAAAGCTGCAGGTCGAAGGACAGGCCAGACTGAGCGACAGGCACCAGAACGAATAAGGCTTCGACGCGCTCTCAGTCGCTGCGCCTGAAATTGCGGATGCGGTCGAACAGCACCGCCAGCAGGATGGCGCCGCCGATGAAGGTGCCTTGCCAGAAGGCGTTGATACCGAGCAGGCCAAGGCTGTTGCGGATCACCTCGATAAGCGCCGCGCCGACAATGGCGCCGAAGGCGGTGCCGACGCCGCCGGCCAGGTTGGCGCCTCCGATGACGGTGGCGGCGATCACCTGCAGCTCCATGCCGGTGCCGAGATTGGTGGTGACGGCGCCCAGCCACCCGGTCTGGATGATACCGGCAATGCCGGCCGACAGCGCCGAGATCATATAGACGGCGACCTTGATCTGCTTCACCGGGACGCCGGTCAGCGTCGCCGCGTGCTCGTTGCCGCCAATGGCGAAGATATGCCGGCCGAACTTGGTCCAGCGCAGGATGAAGCCGGTGATCAGCGCCAGGAGGATCATATAGAGCACCGGATTGGCGATGCCGAACATCCAGGCGCCGCCGCCGAGCGCCAGGAGCTTGTTGTGGTCCGGGCCGAACTGGAAGACGACCGTGTTGTTGGAGGCGACCATGGCCAGGCTGCGGGCAATGGACAGCATGCCGAGCGTGACCACGAAGGGTGGGAAGCCGAGATAGGCGATCAGAACGCCATTGAAGGCACCGATGGCAAGGGCAGTGGCGATCGAGGCCAGGATGCCGACCTCGATCGAATAGCCGGCGTGCATGGTCACGGCCAGCACCATCGAACACAGGCACAGCACGGACCCGACCGACAGGTCGATGCCGCCGGTGATGATGACGAAGGTCATGCCGAGCGCGACAATGGCGACGAAGGTGATGTTGCGGGTGATGTTGTAGAGGTTCTTCGAGGTGGCGAAGGCGTCGGTGGCGAACGACAGGAAGACGCAGGCCAGGATAACGGCAATGACCACCCAGAAGGTCTGGCTGGAGAACAGACGCGACAGGAAAGTGTGCTGCTTCTGCGCTATCGTCTGGTCAAGGGTGACTGCCATTATCGTTCTTTCCTGCCAGCGCCGATGCGTGCCGGCGTGGCGAAATGCGGTTTTTCGCCATCATGCCACCTGCTCGATGGCGCCGGTGATCAGCCCGGTGACTTCCTCGGGCGAACTGGACGCGATCGTCTTGTCAGCGACCTTGCGGCCGCGCCGCATGACGATGACACGGTCGGCGACATCGAAGACATCGGGCATGCGGTGACTGATCAGCACAACGGCAATGCCCTGATCGCGCAGATGGCGGATCAGGTTCAGCACTTCGGCGACCTGCCTGACCGAGATCGCCGCCGTCGGCTCGTCCATCAGCACGATCTTGGCCTGCGACAGCATGGTGCGCGCGATCGCCACCGCCTGGCGCTGGCCGCCCGACATCTGCTTGACCAGGTCACGCGGCCGCGTCTCCGACTTCAGTTCGGCGAAGAGCTGGCCGGCGCGCTTGTACATGGCGGCATAGTCGAGGATGCGGAACGGACCGACGCCGCGCCGCAGCTCGCGGCCGAGATACACATTGGCGGCGGCCGTCAGATTGTTGCACAGCGCGAGGTCCTGGTGGACGATCTCGATGCCGTGCTGGCGGGCTTCCGCCGGCTTGTGCAGGATCAGTTCCCTGTCGTCCATGCGCATGACGCCGTGGCTCGGCCGGAAATTGCCGGCGATCATCTTGACCAGCGTCGACTTGCCGGCGCCGTTGTCGCCCATCAGGCCGACGACCTGTCCGGGCTCGATCGACAGCGACACGTCATTGACCGCCTGGATGGCGCCGAAATGCTTCGAGATGTTGGTGAGTTCGAGAACCGCCACCAGCCTTTGCCTCCCCGTGCCTTGCCGCATGCCCATGGCCGGCGCAGCCTTTTTCGCTTTCCTCCAGCTCCTCCCGGAAGCAGCGATGCCGTCATTTACGCAAATGGCCGCGCGGGCGTCAATTGTCGGATGAATAGGAACCGGCAATTGTCAGATGAATAGTGCGATGCTGTTTTGAAAAATCCGTTTTGTAGGACAAATTGCAATTGACGTTGACGCTTCGCCGTTATTAGCTTGGCGCCGGAGGAAGACATGCCGTCTCCCTGACGCCATCATTGCCGGCGGGAGCGGCTGAAGATTATCGATCGTGCTGGCGATTGCCGGTCCGCTCGCATCTGAAAATGCTTATCGGCCTGGCTTGGTGGCACGAGCGCTCGCGCCTTTGTCATCTCGTATCCGGGCTGGTTCGTGTGGCGGGCACGCCGTGTCCGTCTGTTTCCAAGGGAGGACTGACATGAGGAAAACAGTTTTGCTCGCCGCCGTCGCCGCCATGGCGCTGGGCGCCGGGCCGGCTCTGGCCAAGAAGCAGGTCGTCATCGTGGTGAAAGGTCTCGACAATCCGTTCTTCGAGGCCATCCATCAGGGCTGCGAGAAATGGAACAAGGAAAACGCCAGCGCAGAATATGAATGCTTCTACACCGGTCCGGCGTCGACTTCGGATGAGGCAGGCGAGGCGCAGATCGTGCAGGACATGCTGAGCAAGCCCGATACAGCGGCGATGGCGATTTCGCCGTCCAACGCGCCGCTGATCGCGCAGACGATCAAGAGCGCCAACCCGACGATCCCGATCATGACCGTCGACGCCGACCTGACCAAGGAGGACGCTGCCCTTCGCAAGACCTATCTCGGCACCGACAATTATCTGATGGGCAAGAAGATCGGCGAATACATCAAGAAGGCCAAGCCGAAGGGCGGCACGATCTGCACCATCGAGGGCAATCCGGCTGCCGACAACATCCTGCGCCGCGCGCAAGGCATGCGCGACGCGCTGTCCGGCAAGGAAGGACTTGCGGCTTTGGCAGGTGAGGGTGGCTGGACCGAAGTGGCGGGTTGCCCGGTATTCACCAATGACGACGGCGCCAAGGGCGTGCAGGCGATGACCGATATCCTTGCCGCCAATCCCAAGCTCGACGCATTCGGCATCATGGGTGGCTGGCCGCTGTTTGGGGCGCCGCAGCCCTACCGCGACCTGTTCGGGCCGTTGAAGGACCGGATCGCCAAGAACGACTTCGTCATAGGCGCCGCCGACACGATCGGCGACGAGGTGGCGATCGCCAGGGACGGCCTTGTCACCGCGCTGGTCGGCCAGCGGCCGTTCGAGATGGGCTACAAGGCCCCGTCGGTGATGATCGATCTCATCAAGGGCACCAAGGTCGCGGATCCGGTGTTCACCGGCCTCGACGAATGCACCAAGGACACAGTCGACACCTGCATCCAGAGGTAGGTTTCGACTCCGGGGGTGCTCGGCAGCGAGCGCCCCCATTCTATCGAAGTCTTCAAGAAGACGCTGTGGTTTGGAGCCTCTGGCTCCGGCTTCGACGCGTCCACAATTTGGATTTTCGGCTACAGGATCGGCGCGCCTGCGTAGGTTCGGATCAATCCGGACGACAGCCGGCCGACTATTGGAACGTGGATGCCGCACGAGAAGGCGAAGGGAAAAGCCAGCCGGGCCAAGGCGCCAGCGGGTCGCGACCAGCTTGCCGTGCGCAGGGCGGATGCGGCGCACTTTCCCGGGTTCAGTGTTCATGCTTCGCTCGCCAGCGAGATTGGTCTCCGGATCGTGCGCGGCGACTATCCGCCCGGCAGCATCCTGCCCAACGAGGCCAGATGGGCCGAGACCTTCAATGTCAGCCGCTCGGCGGTGCGCGAGGCGATCAAGATGCTGATGGCCAAGAGCCTTTTGGCATCAAGGCCGAAGATCGGCAGCTGGGTCGAACCGAGGGAACGCTGGAACCTGCTCGACCGCGACGTGCTTGCCTGGTACGCCACGGCGCCCGATCGCGAAGCGTTCCTGCGCACCGTGCAGGAGTTTCGCCACATCATCGAGCCGGAAGCGTCCGCCTTTGCGGCCATGCGGCGCAGCGACGAGCAGATGGCCGAGATCAGCCTGGCCTGCCGCGAGATGGGCGAGGCGTCGAGCCTGCCGGAGCGCATCCGCGCCGACACACGCTTTCACCTCGCCATCCTGCGGGCCTCCGGCAACGACCTTCTGGTGCCGCTCGGCGTGCTGATCGAATCCGCGCTCGACCATCTCTTCGTCTTCACGACGCGGCAGGTCGGCGACCAGTGGCGGGCGCAGAAGCTGCACGAGGCCATCGAGAAGAACATCCGCCTGCAGCGTCCGGCGGCGGCCCGCAATGCCGTGCACAAGCTGCTCGCCGACACCGATGAGAGGATTGGAAGAGGGCGGCGGTGACCCAAGGCAGGTGGTGGAGGTGGCTCACGACATAGGTTGGCGCTGCCCCTCATCCGCCTGCCGGCACCTTCTCCCCGTAAAGCGACGGGGAGAAGGGGGCCAATCGCACCCTCTGCGCTTTTTTCAAAACGCCGACGATTGGCGAAATCGCAGATGACGGCGTCTTTCTCCCCGTCACTATACGGGGAGAAATGTCCGGCAGGACAATGAGGGGCAGCGCAGCCTTTGTTAGAAGTGTCAGCGTCCAGGCTCTCAAATCGTCTGTTTCTTGCCATCCTTCGTCGGCATCAGGTCGACGCCGTTGACCTTGCCGATATGGGTCGCCAGCATCGGCACGAACTGCTCGGCCGGACCTGTGGCGTGGGCGCCGGCGAAGGAATTCTTGGTGGCGTTGCCGAGCGGGTTGGCGATGCCGGCCGCACCCGCCATGGACTCCAGATAGGTCAGGTCCTTGAAGGCGTTGGCGACGGTGAATCTATGGGCGTCGCGGTCGCCCTCCAGCGTCCAGCGCATGAAGGTCTGGTAGAAGGGGCAGTCCATGCGGCCGTTGCGGATGACGCTGTCGAAGCGCGGCGGCGAGATACCGACCTTCTCGGCCAGTGCCAAGGCCTCGGAATAGATGGCGGCGTAGCCGAGCGAGATGAAATTGTTGAGCAGCTTCATGCGATGGCCATCGCCGGTGTCGCCGATATGGACGATGCGGCCAGCCCAGGTTTCGATCACCGGCTGCACCCTGGCGAAGACGGCGTCGGGCGCGCCGACCATGGCATCGAGCGTGCCTTCCCAGGCTTCCTTCGGCGTGCGGCTCAACGGCGCGTCGACATAGTCGATATCAAGCGCCTTGAGTTCGGCCGCAAGGGCCACGGTGGAGACCGGGTCCGAGGTCGAGCAATCAACGAGGACCGAGCCTTTCGTCAAGCCTTCCTTGAGGCCGCCGGGGCCGCGGATGATGGCTTCCACTTCGCGCGAACCGGTGACGCAGATGAACACGATATCGGATGCCGCTGCTACGTCGCGCGACGTCGACGCTTCCTCGGCACCTCGGCCCAAAAGGTCTTCCGCCGGCTTGCGGTTCTTGCGGCCAAGGAATGTCAGGGGATAGCCCTTGTCGACGATGTTCTTGGCGATGCCGTGTCCCATCAGGCCAAGGCCGATGAAGCCGATCTTTTCGCGCGCGGCGGTGGTGTTCATGTCATCCGTCCTGTTGGGATTATCGATAATTGCGCTGTCGTTTTAGCCTTCAGTGGTTGCGAAATGCAATATTGTCTGACAATAGACGGGAATTCCAGAGCCTGTGATGGAGACCAGAATGACGAAGCGCATCATGTTCACCGGCGGCAGCGGCAAGGCTGGACGCCATGTCGTGCAATATCTTGTCGAGCAGGGCTGCCAGGTGCTCAACATCGACACCAGGCCGCTCGACAATCCCAAGGTCCGCACACTGATCACCGACATCACCGACAGCGGGCAGGTATTCAATGCGCTGTCGAGCTATATGGGC
The DNA here is from genome assembly GCF_006441275.1 of Mesorhizobium sp. B2-4-17. NCBI lineage: Bacteria > Pseudomonadati > Pseudomonadota > Alphaproteobacteria > Hyphomicrobiales > Phyllobacteriaceae > Mesorhizobium > Mesorhizobium sp. B2-4-17. The sequence goes on from NZ_VFUX01000023.1 coordinate 82,823, forward strand.
CTGCATGAATTCGATCCGTCGCTGCGTCCCCAGCCGGTCGATGCCGTGGTGCATTTCGCCGCCATCCCGCGCATCATGATCACGCCCGACAATGAGGTGTTCCGCATCAACGCGATGGGCACCTATAACGTCATCGAGGCCGCGGTGAAGCTTGGCATCCGCAAGGTCATCATCGCCTCTTCAGAGACGACCTACGGGCTGGTTTTCGCCAACGAGCCGCGCAATCCAACGCATTTCCCGCTCGACGAGGAGTATGACGTCGACCCGATGGACAGCTACGCGCTATCCAAGATCGTCAATGAGAAGACGGCGCGTGCCTTCGCGCTGCGCAGCGGCAGCGATATCTATGCCTTGCGCATCGGCAATGTCATCGAACCGCACGAATACCAGTTGTTCCCGAAATGGTTCGCCGATCCGGGTTTCCGCAAGCGCATTGCCTGGAGCTATATCGATGCGCGCGACCTTGGCCAGATCACGCTGCGCGCCATCGAGAAGGATGGGCTCGGCTACCAGGTGTTCAACGCCGCCAATGACGACACCTCGTCGGACTTGCCGACGGCGGAGCTGCTGAAGCGCTTTTATCCCAGCGTGCCGGTCAAGGGCGAGCTTGGCGAATACGAGACGCTGCTCTCGAACCGCAAGGCCCGCGACATGCTCGGCTTCCGCCCGGAGCACAGCTGGCGCAAATATGTGAAAACGGCCTGAGCGAACGAGCAAACCGGGCTGGGTTGTGCATAGCGGCGGGCTTTGCGGCCCAACCGCCCGCGGGTGCTTGACAGCTTCCGCAAACCGGCCTTTCTGAAGTGTATGCGGGACGCAAAGCCGAACAAGGAAAAATCGCCGAAAAAGCCGACAGCCGCCGAACGGTCCTCCGGTGTTCGCCGGCCCGACGCAGCGCGGATTCCTGGCGCCAGCGTGCACACGTCGCTGGCGAGCGAAATTGGCCTGAGGATCGTGCGCGGCGACTATCCGCCCGGCACCATCCTGCCCAACGAGGCGAAGTGGTCGGAGACTTTCAGCGTCAGCCGCTCGGCGGTGCGCGAGGCGATCAAGATGCTGATGGCCAAAAGCCTGCTTGCCTCACGCCCCAAGATCGGCAGTTGGGTCGAGCCCAAGGAGCGCTGGAACCTGCTCGATCGTGACGTGCTCGCCTGGTACGCGACCTCGCCGGATCGCGAAGTTTTCCTGAAAACCGTGCAGGAGTTCCGCCATATCATCGAGCCGGAAGCGACGGCATTCGCCGCCATGCGGCGGACCGACGAGCAGATGGCCGAGATCAGCCAGGCCTGCCGCGAGATGGGGGAGGCGGCCAGCCTGCAGGAGCGCACGCGTGCCGACACGCGCTTCCACCTCGCCATTCTGCGGGCCTCCGGCAACGACCTTTTGGTGCCGCTCGGCGTGCTGATCGAATCCGCCTTCGACCATCTCTTCACCTATACGACTCGGGCGGTCGACGACCTGAATTACGCGCAGAAACTGCATGAGGCGATCGAGAAGAACATCCGCCTGCAGCGGCCGGACGCGGCCCGCGCCGCGGTGCGGAAACTGCTCGCCAACACCGACCACGTGATCAAATCACGCTAAGCCCGAACTGACCGCTAATCCTCTTTTTCGCGGCCGAAGGCCACGCGAAGTTCGTCCTTGGCGCGCTCGAGCACTTGTCTGCGTGCGGCGGGCAGGTTCTTGCCGGCGCGGTTGATGTAGAAATTCAGCATCGACATGGCGGACTGGAATGGTTCGGCCTTGCGGCGATGACTGTGTTCGGCCGAGCGCTTGAGCGAGGCGGCGATCTTCTTGGCATCGTCGGATTCGAAGATGTGATCCTCGAGATCCATCGCGTTGCTGTGCTCGGTCACTTCGGCCGACCATTTCTTCTTGGTTGCGGTCATGACGGGGCTCCTTTGCAGGGTTGCTGGTCGCAAAACTCCATGGATTGGCGTCGGTTCCCGCGTCCCGCCTGCTCTGGAGCCACCGATTTGCCCGCCGTGGCGCTGCTGTAGACCCAGAATGCGCCGATAGTGGCGGCAACGGCAGCCGACAGGAAACGCCTTGACCCGAACCGACTTGAGCCGGCCACTCCCCGGTATCGACAGCTCCTATGCCTGGATGCGGCTCGCCATCTCGATGCTGCTGGCGACGATCGGCGGCGTCGGCATGTGGGCCGTTGTCGTGGTGCTGCCCGCCGTGCAGGCCGAGTTCGGCATCGACCGCGCCGCGGCATCCATGCCCTACACCGCGACCATGGTCGGCTTCGCCGCCGGCAACGTGCTGGTCGGTCGGGCCATCGACCGCATGGGCTACTGGATGCCGGCACTGCTCTCGTCGGTCGCGCTCGCCGCCGGCTTCCTGCTCGCGGCGCTGTCGACATCGATCCTGCAATTCACCCTTGCCCAGGGGGTGCTGATCGGTGTCGGTACGTCAGCGATCTTCGGCCCGCTGATTGCCGACATCTCGCACTGGTTCAACCGTCGGCGCGGTGTCGCGGTGACCGCGGCCGCGGCCGGCAACTATCTTGCCGGGACGATCTGGCCGACCATCATGCCCACGCTGATGAAGGCGGAAGGCTGGCGTTTCACCTATGCGGCGATCGGTATCGTTTGCCTGGTGACCATGGTGCCACTGGTGCTGATGCTGCGGCGCGGCGCTCCGGAAGTGGCCGCCGCCGGTTCGCCAGGAAGCCGGCTGGTGCAGCCGATCTCCCTGTCGCCCGCGGCGCTGCAGGTGCTGCTGGTCGTCGCCGGCCTGGGCTGCTGCGTGGCGATGTCGATGCCGCAGGTGCACATCGTCGCCTATTGCATGGATCTCGGCTACGGCGTGGCGCACGGCGCCGACATGCTGTCGATCATGATGGCGGCGGGCGTCGTCAGCCGGCTTGCCTCGGGCTTTGTCGCCGACCGGATCGGCGGTGTGAAGACCCTGCTCATAGGCTCGGTGCTGCAGTGCCTGTCGCTGTTCTTCTACATCCCGTTCGACGGGCTCGCTTCGCTCTATGTCGTCTCTCTGGTCTTCGGCCTGTCGCAGGGTGGCATCGTGCCTTGCTACGCGATCATCGTGCGCGAATACATGCCCGCCAGGGAAGCCGGCCAGCGCATCGGCATCGTCATGATGGCGACCATCTTCGGCATGGCGATCGGCGGTTGGATGTCGGGCTGGATTTACGACCTGACCGGCTCCTACGCCGCCGCATTCCTGAACGGCATCGCCTGGAATCTGCTCAACATACTGGCCATGGTGCTGGTGCTCTGGAAGGCAAAGCACAGGACCGCCGTAGCGGTCTGAGGCAAGGGAGGGGCGTGGCCCTCGATCGCCTCGGCTTGACAATGGCCAGTCGCTGAGCGACGCCAGAGGCCAAGGGGCGCGGCAGCAGGCCGGTGAGATGACGACAGCTGGAATGATCGTATTGCAGGCGCGCTTCGGCGGCCATGCGCACGGGCCATGGCCTTGATCAAGCCGCGCTCGCGCCGCGGAGGCGGCCGCCCGACCATAGCGGACGTCGCGCGCAAGGCCGGCGTCGGCGCCATCACCGTGTCGCGCGCGCTGCGCGAGCCGGAACGGGTCAGCCAAGATTTGCGCCGCCAGATCCAGGCCGCTGTCGACGAACTCGGCTATGTGCCGGATCCCAATGCGCGGGCGCTTGCTTCGGCCCGCGCCGAGGTGTTCGGCGTGCTGGTGCCGTCGCTTACCAACAATGTCTTCGCCGAGGTGGTGCGCGGCATCTATGACAGCCTGTCGGACAGCCCGTTCCGCATCCAGCTTGGCAACACGCATTATTCCGGGCTGGAGGAAGAACGGCTGCTGCAGGTGTTCGGCTCCCAGCGGCCCGCGGCGCTGATCGTGGCCGGCATCGACCAGACGCCAGCCTCGCGAAAGCTGTTAGAGACTGCCGGCTGCCCGGTGGTGCAGGTCATGGAGACCGGGCCCGATCCGATCGACATGATGGTCGGCTTCTCGCATCTCGACGGCGGCAGGACGGCGACCGAACATCTGATCGAGGTGGGGTATCGCCGCATCGGCTTCATCGGCGCGCGCATGGATCCGCGCTCGCAGCGGCGTCTGGCCGGCTACCGCGGGGCGATGGAGAAGGCCGGCCTGTTCGATCCGCGTCTGGTAACGACCACGCCGGTGCCGTCCAGAGTATCGCTTGGCCGCGAACTGTTTCGCGATGCCCTGGCCAAGATGCCGACGCTCGACGGCGTCTTCTGCAACAATGACGACATCGCACTCGGGGTGCTGTTCGAATGCCACCGCGCCGCGATCGGAGTGCCGAACACAATCGGCATCGTCGGCTTCAATGATCTTGACATGATGCAGGTCGCCTTTCCTTCGATCACCAGCGTCCGCACCCATCGTTATGAAATCGGCAGGCGCGCGGTCGCCATGGCGCTGGCGGCGATCGCCGGTGACAGGCCGCAGGAGCGGATCGTCGACCTCGGCTTCGAACTGAAACGGCGCGAGAGCACGGCACGCTGAATACGCTTTCGAGAACGCCCCCGAATGGTGCTTTACATGGCGTCATGGTAGCGCTACCATTATTCCTGAACAGAGTGTTGAGCCTCAGGCGCCAAGTCTGTTTATTATACATAAACAACAGCTAAAGCCTGTTTATTATGGATAATATGAAGGGGCCAGCCGGAAACGCGGAAATTCCATAAAACTGAAACGACAAATCAGAACTGCAATCGGGAGGATTATCGATGATCAAGTCACTTGTCGGTGGCATCGTTGCCGCCAGTGCGTTCGTCATGCTCAACTCGGCCGCCATGGCCGCCGGCCCGGAGATCGTCTCCGGTCCCGCCGCCCAGGCCGACTGTTTCGCGCCGTGGAGCGCGGACACGAAATTCTTCAAATATCCGAAGAAGGAAGGGCCGTACCGCATCGCCTTCGCCAATGGCTATATCGCCAACACCTGGCGCATCCAGATGGTGCAGACGGCCAAAGCCTATGCGGCGCAGCCCGACGTCAAGGCAAAGATCAAGGAATTCAAGGTCGTGTCGACCGGAGAGGATGTGCCGGCGCAGATTTCGGCGATCAACAATTTCATCGATTCCGGCTATGATGCCATTGTCACCGACGCGCAGAACCCGACCGCTTTCGGCCCGGTCATCAAGCGCGCCAAGGAAGCCGGCATCGTGCTGGTCGCCTTCGACAACATCCTCGACACCAAGGACGCCATCAACGTCAATGTCGACCAGAAGGGCCTTGGCGAATTGTGGGCCAAATGGCTAGTCGAAAAGGTGCCGAATGGCGGCAAGATCCTGGAAGTGCGCGGGGTGGCCGGCACCTCGGTCGACACCGACCGCCACAACGGAATCCACGAAGTGCTGGATGCTTCCGGCAAGAAATGGGCCGTCACCGAAGTTGCCGGTAAATGGGATGACGGCGTGGCGCAGAAGGTGACCGCCGACGCGATCGCCACCAACGGTCCGTTCGACGGCATCACCGGCCAGGGCGGCGACACCGGCATCGTGCAGGCGATGATCGACGCCAAGCATCCATTCGTGCCGTTCGGCGGCGAGACCGAAAACGGCTTCCGCAAATTCTGCGCGGCGCATTCGGCCGACGGCTTGAAGTGCACCTCCGCCGGCTCCGGCCCGGCCCAGGTCGCCGTCGCTATCAAGACGGCCATCGCGGCACTCGAAGGCGAAGTGGTGCCGCAGGAGGTGAAGCTGCCCCTAGCTGTCGCCACGGATCCGGACATGAAGGAAGGCACGGATTACTTCCCGAAAGAGTCGGACAACTTCTTCGTCGGCAATTCCTTCCCGACCTGCGGCATCAATTTCAGCGCCCAGGAAATCATGGGGCAGACCAAGGAAAACCAGTAATCGCTGGCCATCGTCTGGCGCCGCGGCTCACCCCTCGGCGCCAGCCTGCAATCCCATGATCGCCCTGGAGGGTTGATGGACGGTGCGGCTCCTCTCTTTCGCATGGAAGGTATTTCCAAGCGCTATGGCGGCGTGCGCGCGTTGGAAAAGGCCGAACTTTCAGTCGAGGCCGGCAGCATCCATGCCATCCTCGGTGAAAACGGTGCTGGCAAGTCGACGCTGATCAAGGTCATGGCCGGTGTCGTGGCGCCCGACGAGGGCCGCATGCTGCTGGACGGGCGCGAGGTGACCTTCGCTTCGCCAGGTGCGGCGAACAGAGCGGGCATCGTCTGCATCTTTCAGGAACTGTCGCTGATCCCCGAACTCAGCGTCGCCGACAACATCGTTATTTCCGATCCGCCCAAACGCTTCGGCATGATCGACCGCAAGGCGCAGCGCCGCATCGCCGAGGACGCGCTGGCGCGCGCGGGTGCCGGTGACATCCATCCGCTGGCGGTGGTCAAGGACCTGCCGCTATCGCGGCGGCAGATGGTGGAGATTGCCAAGGCATTGGCGCGCAAGCCGCACATCCTGATCCTTGACGAAGCGACCTCGGCGCTGACAGCCGGGGATGTCTCGAAGATATTCGGTGTCCTGAAACGGCTGCGCTCGGAAGGGCTCGCGCTGCTCTATATCTCGCATCGCATGAACGAGATCGCCGAACTCGCCGACCAGTGCACGGTGTTCCGCAACGGCCGTAACGTCGCCAGCTACAAGGCCGGCTCGAAGAGCGACAATGAAGTGGTCGAGCTCATGATCGGCCGCGAATACAGCCACATTTTCCCGCCCAAACTGCCGGCGGCTCCGGCCAGCGCCGCCCCTAGGCTTGAGGCGCGCAAGCTCGGTTGGACGGACCGGCTGGACAACATTTCGCTGAGCGTCAGGGCAGGAGAGGTGGTCGGGCTTGGCGGCCTCGACGGCCAGGGTCAGCGTGAATTGTTGCTCGCCTTTTTTGGCGTGCTGCGCGGTCTGTCCGGCCAGATCCTGATCGACGGCAAGCCCGTGGCGATCACCAGTCCCGCTACGGCGCGCGAGGACGGCATCGGCATGGCGCTCATCCCCGAAGACCGCAAGACCGAAGGCCTGATGCTGCCGATGACGGTGCGCGAGAACCTGTCTTTCGCCTCGCTCGACCGGCTGTCGAAGGGCGGCATCATCGACCGCGCCGCCGAACAGCGGCTGATCGACGATATGGTGAGCCTGCTGGCGATCAAGACCGCCGGTCTTGACATTCCGGTCGGCGCGCTGTCGGGCGGCAACCAGCAGAAGGTGGTCATCGCCAAATGGCTGATGCGCCAGCCGCGCATCATCCTGCTCAACGACCCGACGCGCGGCATCGATGTCGGCACCAAGCAGGAGATTTATCAGCTGATGCGCAAGCTGGCGGATGCCGGGGCGGCGATCCTGTTCTATTCGACATACTATGACGAGCTGATCGGCTGCTGCGACCGGGTGCTGGTGCTCTATGACGGAGCGGTCAAGCGCGAACTGGTCGGCGCCGAGATCACCGAGCGGGCGCTGATATCGAGCGCGCTCAACATCCATGGCGAGGAGAGCCCGGTGGGCCTGGGAGCGGAGGCGTGAAGGATTGGCGCTACTGGCTGGCCGAGCAACGTGGAACGCTGCTGGCGCTCGGCATCTTTATTGCCATGTTCGTCATCTATACCTCGAACCATCCGGCCGGCTTTACCCCCAATGTCGTACAGACGGCGGCGAACAAGGGCGTGCTGCTTGCCTTCGTCGCCATGGCGCAGACACTGGTGGTGATCACCGCCGGCATCGACCTGTCCGTCGGCATGATTTTTCTCCTAACCAACTGCCTGGCTTCCTGGCTTGTGGTGGGCACTCCGATCCAGACGGCGCTTGGCGTGCTTGCCGTGCTGGCGGTCGGCCTTCTGTGCGGCGCCATCAATGGCGCCATTGTCATCTACGGAAGGCTGCAACCGATCGTCGCCACCATCGCCACGGGGGCGATCTATTACGGTATCGGCCTCCTGCTGCGGCCGTTTCCGGGCGGTTCGGTCAATGAGGACCTGGCCGATGCGCTGACGGGCCGCGTGTTCGGCGTTGTGCCGGCTAGCCTTGTCGTGCTGCTCGCCGTCGTGCTGGTGATCTGGGTGCCGTTCAGCCGCTCGGTGCTTGGTCGCGCGGCCTACGCGGCGGGGTCCTCGGAAACGGCGGCCTATATGTCGGGCGTGCCGATCCGTCGCGGCAAGTTCGCCGCCTACACGCTGGCCGGGCTGCTGGCCGCGATCGGCGGGCTGTTCCTCACCTTCTTCACCTATACGGGCGAGGCGGCCTATGCCAGCGGCAACGCCTACACGCTGTTCTCGATCGCCGCCGTGGTGCTGGGCGGCGTCTCGCTGTTCGGCGGCAAGGGCAGTGCCGTCGGGGCCATTTTCGGCGCGCTTGCCTTCCGCACGATCGGCGATTTGTTGTTCGTCTTTGATTTCGATCCGCTCTGGCAGCCCTTGTTCCAGGGCATTATCCTGCTGGTCGCGGTCAGCCTCGGCGCCTTCGCCCTGTTTCGGGTCCGCAACCGGCTGGAGTGGTTCCTGTGAGCGAAACGACGCTTGGCGGCATTGCCGGCCGCATGCCGAAATTCATCCGGTGCGCCGATCCGGCGGTGCTGACGGCCTTTGCCTGCATTGTGCTGCTGCTGTTGCTGGGCAGCCTCTATTCGCGCAGTTTCCTGTCGCCTGAATATCTTTTGCAGCAGCTCAAGGTGGCCTCGTTCCTGGGCGTCATCGCGACCGGCATGATGCTGGTCATCCTGCTTGGCCAGATCGACCTGTCGGTGCCATGGTCGGTGGCGGCGGGAGCGATGATGGCCTGCGCGGCCGCGGCCTACGGTCCGGCCGGCGTGGCACTGGCCATCCCGTTCGGCATCTTCTGCGGCGTGCTGATCGGCATCGTCAACGGCATCGGCGTCGCCTATCTGCGCATCCCCTCGATGATCATCACGCTCGCCACCAACGCCGTCGCGCAAGGGCTGATGGTCGTCTATACCGGCGGCTTCTCGCCACAAGACTCGGCCACGGGCGCCATGCGATATCTTGCGACAGGCTTTACCATTCCCGGCGTTCCCAACGCGGTCATCATCTGGGCGCTGATCGGTGCGGCGATGGTGTTCGTGCTGACCCGCACCGGCTTCGGCCGCACCGTCTACGGCATCGGAAACCGCGAGCGCGCGGCCTATCTCTCCGGCGTCGATACGCGGCGCGTGGTGATGATCGCGTTCGCCGTCTCCGGCGGGCTCTCGGCCTTCGGTGGCGTGCTCCTGGCCGGCTACGCGTCCAAGGCGGCACAATCGATGGGCGACGCCTACCTGCTGCCGTCGATCGCCGCCGTCGTGCTGGGCGGCACCTCGATCCTGGGCGGGCGCGGCTCCTATCTTGGCACCGTTGCCGGCGTCATCCTGATCACGCTGCTGCAATCCATCCTGTCGGTCATGCAGATGCCGGAAGCCGGACGGCAGATCATCTATGGCGTCGTCATCGTGGCCATGCTCTTGCTTTATGGCCGCGCGCCGGCAAGCCGCTGACAGTGGATGAAGAGGCAGCACAGGCGCCGACGGGCGCTCCCGGCTCGGCGCCTCCGGCCATCGTGGTGATGGGCGTCGCGGGCTGCGGCAAGTCGGCCGTCGGCACTGCGCTGGCCGCTGCGCTGGGTGCGGCCTTCATCGAAGGCGACGGACTGCACCCGCCTGAGAATGTCGCCCGCATGGCACGCGGCGAGCCGCTCACCGACCAGCTGCGCGAAGGCTGGCTCGATGCGATCGGCGAGCGCATCGCGGCGTCGGTTGGCAAGGGGCAAGGCGTGGTCGCCGCCTGCTCGGCGCTGAAGTGGGGTTATCGCGCTCGCCTGCGCCGCTTTTGCCCCGACATCGTCTTCCTTTATCTGGAGATCGATCCCGCCACCGCCAGGCGGCGCGTCGGCAACCGCAAGGGCCATTTCATGCCGGCGAGCCTTGTCGACAGCCAATTCGCCATCCTCGAACCGCCTGGGGTGGAGGAACGCGCATTGACGCTCGACGCGACGCGCCCGGTCGACGAACTCGTCACCGACGCGGTCCGTTCGATACGCCGATCATGAGGCTTCTTCGGCGCCGATGCCGACGCTTGGAGCCGCCTCTGTCAGCCGCTGGCGCCCGGACCAGGACATCATCTGCTCGGGGCAATGTTTCAGAGCCTGCAGCAGACAGTCGCGCTTCAGCAGGATGTAATGCGCCTGCAAGGCAAGGTTCTTCGCTCCGTCCCTGGCTGGGTCTGTCGCCGATGTCGCCGGCAGCAGTTCGGGGCTGATCAGGGCGCGGTAGTCGCGGAAGGGAACCGCCTCGAAAGTCGACATGGCAAACAGCGGCGTCTTGCTTCTGGCGGCGAAATTCGCCGGTGCCGAGGCCAGGTGCGTCCAGCCGCTCTCGCCCATGGCGGCCTCGGTAAAGGTCGAGCCGGCATGGATGGTGTTGGTCATCAGCACAACGCCGTTCTGCCTCAGGATCTTCTGGATGCGGATCGTGACCTGATAGGCGTCATGGCGATCGAAGATGATCCGGCTTTTCAGGAACCGGTTTTCGACACGGACCATCGCCGGGTTGAGGAAGCGCAGGCCGAAAGGCGTTTCCGACACGCCATGCGTGTTGACGCTCACCTGATGCGCTTCGATGCCGGCCTCATGCAAGGCGCGCTTGCCGATGATGGTCTGGGCGGTGAACTGATCACACCAGAGGATGGCGCCATGGCCGCGCCGCAGGGCGGCCTGCAGCCCGTCGAGCCCTTCCAGCCGGACCACAGGTGACCAGCGTCTGGCAGCCAGATGCGCGGCAAGCTGCAAGCGGCGGCGATGGTGGGCGGCGAGCAAGGCTTCGAACAGCTTGCGCGCGTCGATGCTGTCGCCAAGCACTGCGCGCACGGCGCCGGCATAGCCGGAAAAGTCCTTGCGCATATGGCGCTTCAGGCGAAGCCGGGACGCCCGGTCGCAGATCGATGCCCACCAGCGCACCGGCAGCATCGCCGCGACCGCCAGATAGAAGACGGCAAGCAGGCTTTCGCGAAAATCCCGGTTGGAAAAGCGACGCAGCCGGCCGGGATGAACCAGCTTGCGGCTGAAGAAGCGCACATCCTCGGCATATTCCGGGACAAAGATGTCGGCGATGATTTCAGTGCGAAAGCTGGCAGCCGATGGCTGCTTGCGGGCGGCTTTTCGGGATTTCGTAAACCTCGGCAGCTCATCCACCGGCTCTAGATCTGGGATGTCAACTCGACCGGAAAATCATCATTGTCGGCATCGCGCATGGCGGCGAGGCTGCGATTGTCCAGCACCTCGGCGATTGCCTGGCGCACTTCCAGCATCATGTGCCGGACCTGACAGGTGGCCTCGTCGCAATCCTCGCAGCGCTGATATTGCGTGCGGCTGGCGCAAGGGATCGGCGCCAGCGGCCCGTCGAGCACGCGTACGACGTGGCCGATCTTGATCTCGGAGGCGGGGCGGGCGAGGCGATAGCCGCCTTCCTTGCCCTTGCGGCTTTGGACGAAGCCGGCATTGCGCAATTCGCCCAGGATGGCGTCGAGGAATTTCTTCGGGATGTTGTTGGCGACGGCAATGTCGTTGACGAAGGCCAATTGGCCAACCGGAAGGCTGGAAAGATGCACGAGGGCCTTGAGGCCGTATTTGCCCTTTTTCGTCAGCATGCCCAAGTCAACCCGCTAAAACCCCAACCACCCCGCATCTGGCGGCTGTTTGTGTGTAAATGATGACGCTTTTCCCGCGCGCTGCCGTTTCGCGACAACAAGTCGCCGGATGGCACGTTAGGCACAAACGCGTTGATTCTTTGTAACGTTTTGCATTGCGCCGGCAGAATCCCGGCCGGACCCGGCTGCCGGCCCATAAACGAAAAAGCCGGCAAAGTGCCGGCTCTCTCCGCGTCGCAGTGCTGCAGCTCTCAGCGGCTGCCATAGGCCTGGTCGAGCAGGCCGCCGGCGGCGAAATGCTCTTTCTGGATATTGCCCCAACCGCCGAAAACATCTTCCACCGTCAGCAGCCGAACATCGGGGAAATCGGCCTTGTATTTGGCGGCGACGGCGGGGTCGCGGGCCCTCAGGCCATTTTCGGCGGCTATGTCCTGGCCCTCTGGCGTGTAAAGGAAGTCGAGATAGGTCTTGGCCAGATCACGCGTGCCGTGCTCGTCGGCGACCTTGTCGACGATCGCCACCGGGAATTCGGCCAGCAGGCTGACCGAGGGCGTGACCTGCTCGAATTTGTCGTTGCCATATTCCTTGCGGATGCCGCGTGTCTCGGACTCGAACGTGATCAGCACGTCGCCGATCTCGCGCTGCACGAAGGTGGTGGTCGCGGCGCGCCCGCCGGTGTCGAAGATCGGCACGTTGTTGAACAGCTTTGTGATGAACTCCTTCACCTTGGCGTCGTCGCCCTTGAAGGCTTCCTTGGCGTAGGCGGTCGCTGCCAGATAGGTGTAGCGCGCATTGCCGGAGGTTTTCGGGTTGGGGAAGATCACCTGCACGTCGTCGCGCACCAGATCGTTCCAGTCCTTGATGTGTTTGGGATTGCCGGCGCGCACCAGGAAGGACGGCAGCGAATAGAAGGGCGAGGCGTTGTCGGGGAAATCTTTCTGCCAGTCGGCGGAGACCAGACCTTTCTTGACCAGGAAATCAACGTCGGTGACCTGATTGAAAGTGACGACATCGGCGCCAAGGCCTTCGGCGATGGCTCGCGCCTGGGCCGAGGTGCCGGCATGCGACTGGTCGACGGTGACGCCGGGATGTTTCTCGATGAACGCCTTGTTGACCTGAACGAACAGTTCGCGGCCGACGTCATAGGAGGCGTTGAGCAGCTTGTCGGCCGACCAGGCTTGGGAGGATGCGAGGAACAGGCCGGCGACTGTTGCGACGCCGAGGAAAAATCGCTTCATGAAAACAGGCTCCGGATGCAATGCGTGTATGGCTCACACCATAGCCGGGGTGTGGAGCGCCCGACGAGGCATGCGGGGAGGCTCTGCGCCCGGGCCGTGAGAAAAGACGTGGGCGAAACAGCGTCTGATTGGTATTTCGTTCCAACCAGCCGGTCGGGCGGTCTCGCGCATTGTATTTGCTTTTTTATGCATATACATTTGGCATATGCAAAGGAGCCAACAATGCCCCAGCACCGCCAGTCAACGACGACGCCCAAAGAGGCGAAGCTGTTCCGCAACAATCGAAGCCAGGCAGTGCGCATTCCCGTCGAGTTCGAGCTTCCGGGCGACAGGGTCCTGATCAGTCGGGAAGGCGACCGTCTGGTCGTCGAGCCGGTTCGCAGGCCGGGTCTCACCGCGCTGCTTGCCCAGTGGGCGAACGAGCTACCGCTCGGTCCCGAGGACGATTTCCCTGAATTCGACGACGCGCCTGTCAAACCCGAGGACATTCTTTGATGCGGTTCATGCTGGACACGAACATCATCAGCGACATGATCCGAAACCCGGCTGGCAAAGCCGCGAGTACCGTGTTGCGTGTGGGGGACTCCGCAGTGTGCACCAGCATCGTGGTCGCCTCGGAATTGCGGTATGGCTGTGCCCGAAAGGGATCGGCAAAACTGCTCAAGAAAGTTGAGGAACTGTTGGCTGAGATTCCCGTCTTGCCGCTCGATGTGCCGGTGGACGCCGACTACGGCTCCATACGCGCCGAATTGGAAGGCCTCGGCCAACCAATTGGCCACAATGATCTCTTCATTGCTGCCCATGCCTGCGCTCTTGGTATCACGCTGGTAACGGCCAACACTGGAGAATTCACCCGGATCAGCGGGCTGAAGGTTGAAAACTGGCTGGCTTGACGCTCATTCAGGCCGTCACGTTTATGACTTTCGGAAACAGCTTCCAGCGTCCCGGCCTGAAAGCAACCCGGCTTTTCTGCGCCGCCGGGTGGTCGAAGGGTAACTCTATCTCGACGCGCTGGCGCTCGCCGCCGATCTCGAGTTCCACCCGCCGGGTGCCGGCGACGCGGCGGCTGGCGGCGACGGTGCCGGCGATGCAGCCGCTGCAGCCGTCGAGCAGTTCGACATCATGCGGACGGAAGTACAGCATCGCACCGCCCAAGGGCGCATGCGGCGCCGATAGCCCGATCGGACGGTCGGCGAGCCAGATCTCGCCATTCTCGACCTTGACCGGAAGCGAGCTCGATTCACCGATGAAGCCGTAGACGAAGGGAGAGTTTGGGGTGTCGTAGATGTCGTCGGCGGTGCCGACCTGCTCGATGCGGCCCTGGCTCATCACCACCACGCGATCGGCAAGCTCCAGCGCCTCTTCCTGGTCATGGGTGACGAAGACGGTGGTGTGGCCGGTGCGGTCGTGGATTTCACGCAGCCAGCGGCGGAGTTCGCGGCGCACCTGCGCATCGAGTGCACCGAACGGCTCGTCGAGCAGCAGCACCTTGGGTTCGATCGCCATGGCGCGCGCCAACGCGACCCGCTGGCGCTGGCCGCCGGAGAGCTGCGCCGGATAGCGTTTCTCCAATCCCGAAAGCTGGACGAGATCGAGAAGCTCGGAGGCACGGCGGCGGATTTCCGCCGCCGGCGGGCGCGTCGGCCCGTGCCGGACCTTGAGGCCGAAACCGATATTGTCGGCCACCGTCATGTGCCGGAACAGCGCGTAGTGCTGGAAGACGAAGCCGACATTGCGCTCCTGGATCGATTTCTGCGAAGCATCCTCGTCGCCGAAGAAGATCTTTCCGCGCGTCGGCCGTTCCAGCCCGGCGATCAGCCGCAGCAGCGTCGTCTTGCCGGAGCCGGATGGCCCGAGCAACGCGATCAGCTCGCCGGACTTGATGTCGAGCGACACGTCGTGGAGCGCCGGAAACCGCTCGAACTCCTTGCGAACATTGGCAACGCGAACTTCCATCAACAGTCCCTTTGTAGTGGATGCATGCCGTCATCCCGAAACCAGTAGCCAGTTTTGGGCGACATGCATTGCTAGTGCCCGCGGGTCGCGGCGAGTTCGGCGCCGTAGCGCATCTCGAGCAGTGTTTTCAACACCAGCGTGATAAGCGCGAGGCCGGCCAGCAGCGAGGCGACGGCAAAGGCGCCGACGGCATTGTATTCATTGTAGAGGATTTCGACATGCAGCGGCATGGTGTTGGTCAGGCCCCTGATATGGCCCGAAACCACCGAGACCGCGCCGAATTCGCCCATGGCGCGGGCGTTGCACAACAGCACGCCGTAGAGCAGGCCCCATTTGACGTTGGGCAGCGTCACATACCAGAAGGTCTGCCAGCCATTGGCACCGAGCGAGAGCGCCGCTTCCTCATCGCCATTGCCCTGCTCCTGCATCAGCGGGATCAGTTCGCGGGCGACAAAGGGGAAGGTAACGAAGACGGTAGCGAGCACGATGCCCGGCACGGCGAACAGGATGACGATGCCGTTGGCCTTCAACCAGGCGCCAAGCAGCCCCTGGGCGCCGAACAGAAGCACGTAGACCAGTCCCGATATGACCGGCGAGACCGAGAAGGGCAGGTCGATCAGCGTGGTCAGGAAGGCCTTGCCCTTGAACTCGAACTTGGCGATCGCCCAGGCCGCGGAGATGCCGAAGACAATGTTGAGCGGCACCGAGATCGCCGCCACCAGCAGCGTCAGCCGGATCGCCGAGCGCGTATCGGCGTCGCCGAGCGATTGCGTGTAGGCGCCGACGCCTTTGGCGAGCGCTTCATGGAAGACGATGATCAGCGGCAACAGCAGGAAAATGCCCAGAAAGGCGAAGGTGACGACCATGAGCACGGCTTGCGCCGGGCGGCTTTCGGTGACCGCCGCCGAGCGGCTTTCATGATACAGCTCGTAGGATTTGATCTCGGGATCAGCCATAGCGCTTGCGGCTCCATGTCTGCACGAGATTGACGACCAGAAGCATGATGAAAGACAGCAACAACATGATCGCCGCGATCGCGGTGGCGGCGGGGTAGTTGTACTCCTCAAGCCGGATGACGATCAGAAGCGGCGCGATCTCGGATTTGTAGGGCAAGTTGCCGGCGATGAAGATGACCGAGCCGTATTCTCCGACACCGCGCGCGAAGGCGAGCGAAAAGCCGGTGATAATGGCTGGCGCAAGGCCTGGAAACAGCACACGGGTGATGATCTGAAACCGGTTCGCGCCAAGCGTGGCGGCGGCTTCCTCTACCTCCTTGTCGATTTCCTCCATGATCGGCTGCACGGTACGCACGACGAAGGGCAGGCCGATGAAGACCAGCGCGATGACGATGCCTGATGGCGTGTAGGCGACCTTGATGCCGAGCGGCATCAGCAATTTGCCGATCCAGCCGTTCGGTGCATAGAGTGTGGTCAGCGCGATGCCGGCCACCGCCGTCGGCAGCGCGAAGGGCAGGTCGACCATGGCGTCGACAATGCGGCGGCCGGGAAAGCGGTAGCGCACCAGGACCCAGGCGACGAGCGTGCCGAAGATCACATTGACGGCAGCCGCGATGAAGGCGGTGCCGAAACTGATTTCCAGCGCATTGGTGGTGCGGCGATCGATGGCGATCGCCCAGAAATCGGTCCAGCCGAGGGCGGCCGAACGCCAGATCAGCCCCGACAAGGGGATCAGGATGATGAGGGTGAGGTAGGCAAGCGAGAAGCCGAGCGTCAATCCGAAACCCGGAATGACGCTCGGCTGTCTGAACCGCCACCCCGCCTGCGCGGGTGCTGTGGTCATGTTGTCCTGGTCTATTCTTACTGGGCCGGCTTGTAGATCTGGTCGAATATACCACCGTCGGCGAAATGGTAAGGCTGGGCTTTTTTCCAGCCCCCGAACAGCGGGTCGTCGATGGAGATCAGCTTGATATCCGGGGTCTTGGGGAGATCCGCCGGTGCTACGAGTTCGGGCTTGGCCGGCCGATAGTGGTTCTTGGCGATGATCGTCTGCCCCTCCTTGGAATAGAGGTAGCTCAGATAGGCTTCGGCGACCTTGCGCGTGCCCTTGGCATCGACATTGGCATCGACGATCGCCACCGGCGGTTCGGCCAGGATCGAGGTCGGCGGATAGACGATGTCGAAATTGTCGGCACCGAATTCGTCAAGCGCCAGGTAGGCGTCGTTTTCCCAGGCAATCAGCACATCGCCCAGGCCTTTTTGCGCGAAGGTCACGGTCGAGCCGCGCGCACCGGTGTCGAGTACCGGCGCATTGGCATAGAGCTTGCCGACGAATTCCTTGTTCCTGGCCTCGTCGCCGCCGTCGTGAGCGTTGGCGTAGGCCCAGGCGGCCAGATAGTTCCAGCGTGCGCCACCCGAGGTCTTGGGGTTGGGCGTGATCACCTGGACGCCGTCCTTCACCAGATCGTTCCAGTCGTGGATGGCTTTGGGATTGCCCTTGCGGACGAGGAAGATGATGGTCGAGGTGTAAGGCGCTGAATTGTTCTCGAATTTCGTGCGCCAGTCGGGATTGATCTTCTTCGACTTCGAGACGATGGCGTTGATGTCGCCCTCGAGCGCCAGCGTCACGACGTCGGCGTCGAGGCCATCGATGACGGCGCGAGCCTGTGCGGCCGACCCGCCATGCGACTGCTGGATGGTCACCGTCTCGCCGGTCTCGGCCTTCCAATACGCGGTGAAGGCCTCGTCATAGGCTTTATACAACTCGCGTGTTGGATCGTAGGACACGTTGAGAATGGTGGTGTCGGCAAACGCGAAACCGAGCGTGCCGAACTGGACAGATGTGGCGATCAGCGCGCCGAGCAGCTTCATGAAATGAGGTTTGGTCATTTCTGCCTCCATTGAACTGCTTAAAATCTACCAAGTTGATAGAAATTAGATGCAATGAATGTTGCCTTTTTTGCCCTTCTGGAGAAAATCTTCGACGACATCGGGCTGTGTCGCGAAATGTTTTCCTCATCCATGCTCGGTGAGGATCGATATCCGTCACCCAGCCTCGCGATCGGCATGGGCAATAATCTTCCAAACTCTACCTACAAAAAATCAATGCGCTGAATCGCCTGGCCTCGTTTATTCAACGAAAACCTTCACGCTGGCCGCCCGTCCCACGGCGTCGATCACGGTCAGCGTCGAATAGCCAGCGCCGTCCGGTTGCCAGGTCGCCGTGCGGCGGCGGTCGATGCCGGTGAGCGGCTTGCCGTTGGCAAGCCAGCGGAATGGGGCGCGGCCGCCCTGCAGCTTGAGCACCAGCGGCGTGGCATCGGCAGAAGTGGTGCCGAGATCGACGCGGGCGCCGTCCGGTGGAAAGACGATGGTTGGGGCCGGCTCGGTCGGCGTTGCCTGCACGAGACCGTCCGAACCGGCGCCGAAGCGGGCAAGTGTTACCGGCAGGTCCTCTCGCCTGGGGGTGAAAGCGCCGGGCGGCTTGCCCGGCAGCGGCACGGTGGCAAGGCCGGAGCGGACAAAGCCTTCGAACAGGATGGGCGCGGCCGAGACATAGCCGGAGAGACCGGGCACAGCGCCGGCGTCGGGCCGGCCAACCCAGACGCCCAACACATAGCGGCCGTCGAAGCCGACCGACCAGGCGTCGCGGTAACCGTAGGAGGTTCCGGTCTTGTAGGCGATGCCACGCTGCAAGGCGCCTTCCGGCGGCTTGACCCCCGACAATATGTCGATGATCTGCCAGTTGGCCTGGTCGTTGAGGATGGTGGTGGCCGAGCTTTCGGCATTGGCCGGTTCGGTGCCATCGTGCAACGTGTGCGTCTTGCCGCCATTGGCGAGCCCCGTATAGAGCTGGACCAGATCGCGCAGCGTGACGCCAACCCCGCCGAGGCCAATGGCCAGGCCCGGCGCCTCATTGACCGGCAGGATCGGGTTGACGCCCGCCTGGCGGAAGCGCGCGGTCAACCGCGCCGGGCCGACGGCGTCGAGCACGCGGATCGCCGGCACATTGAGCGACAGTTGCAGCGCCTGGCGGATGCTGACGTCACCCTGGTAGCCCAAGTCGAAATTCCTCGGCCTGTACCCGCTGAAATCGACAGGGCTGTCCTCGATCAGCGTTTCCTGCGCCACCAGCCCCTGTTCGAAGGCGAGGCCGTAGATGAACGGCTTCAGCGTCGAGCCGGGCGAGCGCACGACCTTGGTCATGTCGATCCAGCCGGAACGGCTGGCGTCGAAGAAGTTAGCCGAGCCGACTTCGCCCAGAATGTCGCCGGTGCGGGAGTCGGCCAGCACCATGGCGACGGAGAGACGCGGCCCAAGCTTGGCGGCGGCGTCGCGCGCCACCTGTTCCAATCCTTGCTGGACGCTTTTGCGGATCGTCAGCTTGAGCGGCTGTCCGGGCACGGCTTTCGGCAGCATCGCATAGGAGGCATGTGCCGCCAGCGCCGGCAAGGTGCGGCGCAGGCCCGACACATCGTCGAGTGCTGCGCGTCCCGCCTCGCGCTCGCCGATCAGGCCGGATGAGACCATGCGGCTCAGCACTCGGTCGCGGGCGGCATGGGCGATTTCGAGGTTGCGGTCAGGCCGGCGCTTTTCCGGTAATTGGGGCAGGGCGACGAGCAGCGCGGCTTCAGAGACGGTGAGCCGCTTCGGCTCCTTGCCGAAATAGGCGAGCGAGGCGGCGCGCACGCCTTCGAGGTTGCCGCCATAGGGCGCCAGCGTCAGGTAGCGTTCGAGGATCTCGCGCTTGGACAGCCGCCGCTCGATCTGGATGGCGCGCAGCATCTGCTTGATCTTGGAACCGATGCTGCGGCTTTCGCGCGGCTCGATCAGGCGCGCAAGCTGCATCGACAGGGTCGAGCCCCCGGAAACGATGTGGCCGCTGGTGACGAGCTGGCCGGCGGCGCGGCCAAGCGCCAACACGTCGACGCCGTCATGATCCCAGAAACGCTTGTCCTCATAGGTGACCAGCATATCGACGAACTGCTTGTCGACCTGATCGAGATGGGTTTCGAGCCGCCAGTAGCCGTCCGGCGTGGCGAAGGCGCGCAATAACTGGCCATCGCGGTCCTGGACCTCGGTGGAGACGGCGAGTTTCTTGGGAAGCGGGGGCGGGAAGGCGCGGTCGAGCTCCCAAAGGGCTGCGAAGGAAAGAGCCAGGAAGCCGGCGCAGGCACCAGCGGTTATGGCGGCGCGGCGAAGAAATTTTCTGGAGAGCATCGCGCCGCCCCTCATCGCCCTGCCGGGCATTTCTCCCCGTATAGAGACGGGGAGAAAGAGGCTGTTGCTGATGGTTTCGCCAATCGCCAGCGTTGCAGAAACAGCGGCGAAATTCGCGGCAGTCCCCTTCTCCCCGTCACTATACGGGGAGAAGGTGCCGGCAGGCGGATGAGGGGCGGCGCCATCGTCCTGTTCATAGTTGTCAGCACACCTTACGGCGCCTTGATCTCCATCATGCCGGTGGCGGTGCGGGCCGAATATTGCGGCCGGTACATGTCCTCCACCGTTGCCGCGGGATGGGCGTAGGTGCCCGGCGTCACGGCGCGCACGACATAGGCGAGCGTCAGATTGTGGTCATGGTCGCCATCGGCCGGGTTGAACGCCGCAACGAAACGGTCGTCGCGGAATTCGAGATGCGCGGCGTCGGTCTGTGCCAGCCAGGAGAAGTTCGTTAGCTGGGCACTGGAGACCAGGCCGGGGTTGTCGATCTCGAAGCCGGCCGGCAGAAGGTCGGTGACCAGCAGGCGCGAGGGCCAGCTGTTCTGCTCCGTCACCTTGAGCACGACGACATAGCGTTCGTTCTGCGTTGCCTCCGTCACATTGGCTTCAGTGCCGTCGAGCTTGTAGTAGGTGCGCGCGATGGTGAAGCCTTCACCGCCGGCCGGCAAAGGCTGGACCGGCGACGCCACGGTGGTGACGACGGCCTGCAGCGGGGTCTTGCCGGTGTTGGCGATTTCGAGCGGGCTGTCGACGAGGTCGGAGCCGTTGACCTGGTTGGAATAGCCGCCGGAATGCGGCGCGCCGTTGACGGTCAGCGTGATGGAATCATTGCCTTCCTTCAGCGCACGAGCCGACAGCAGCATCCAGGATTCGTCCTGGGTGCTGGTCCAGCGGGCTTCGGCCCGTTCCCTGGTCACCAGCTTGATCAGCTCGGGCACGATCGTCGACACCGGCTTCGATTCCGCCGCCAGCGCCAGCATCGCCGCGCCGTCACGCAGCGGCGAGCCGTAGTCGGAGCGGTAGTAGTCGTAGTCGGTACTCGACTTGGCAAGCTGCAGCGCGGTCTTGAACGTCGCCTCCGAGCGCTGGGTGTCGCCGTAGAGCGCCAGGCTCGCCGCCAACTGGGCGACGGCCATCGGACTCGAGAAGGCTTCCAGCTGGGTGTCGGCATAGTAACGCAGGTCGCCGATCGAGGCCTTTTTGTTGCGGGCCAGGACATAGAGGGCGTAGGCGATCTCGCTGCCGCGGTCCTGTACGCTCTGGTCATAGCCGAGCGAGTTTTGCAAATTGTTCAGCGCCTGGTTCATGGCCTGGGCAGGCACGTCGTGTTTCTGCTCACGCGCCCGGGTCAGGAACTCGCTGACATAGGCGTCGAGCCACAGGTCGCCGGAGCCGGGTCCCCACAGGCCGAAGCTGCCGTTTGAGGATTGGTAGCTCAGGACCTTGTAGATGGCATCCTGGACGCGGCCATGCAGGTCTGGATCGCTTTCCATGCCGATGCCGGAGGCCATCTCGTTGACGTAGAGGAGCGGCATGGCGCGGCTGGTCGTCTGCTCGGCGCAGCCATAGGGATAGCGGTCGAGCGTCATCAAGAGCGAGGGCACGTCGAAGGCAGCCGCCTGCGAAACACCGACACTGACGGAGGCGCCATCAAGCAGGCTTGCCGCCAGAAGCTCCTTGTCGACGCGAAGCGCGCCGCCATTGCCCTTAAGGTCGACCACCAGGCGGGTGGTGACCGGCAGCTGTGCCGGGCGCACCGGCACATAGAGCGTCTGCTCGACTTTGATGCCGTCGGCATGGGCAAGCCGGATGGTCAGCGAGGCATTGCCCGCCGTCTTGGCGATCAGAGGCACGGTCAAGGTCTGGCGCTTGCCCTGGGCGAGCGTCAGCTTCTGGGGCAGGGGCTTGTCGCCGGTCGACAGGTCGCCCGTGGTGTCGATCGACAGCGCGTAGTCGCCGGCAGGGCCGTCGGTGTCAGCCACGTCGAGCCGCATGACGGCGTTGTCCCCAGGGGCGAGGAAGCGCGGCAGGCCGGCCGTGATCACCACGGGATCGCGCACGATCACATCCGACTGTGCATGGCCGACGGCATCCTTGGTCCAGGCGACGGCCATGACGCGCACGGTGCCGTTGAACTGCGGAATGTCGAAGTCGATCCGCGCCTTGCCGTCGGCGTCGAGTTGGACAGGGCCAGAGAAGAAGGCGACCAGCTTTTCGGTGGGCGGGCTGCCTTGCGCCTGCATGTTGGCGCCGTCACCGCCGGTCCGCAGCTTGCCGGTGGTGCCTAGCGAGCCGTCGATCAGGCGGCCGTAGATGTCGCGGATCTCCATGCCCAGCATGCGCTGGCCGAAGAACCAGTTCTCAGGGTCCGGCGCCTTATAGTTGGTCAGGTTGAGGATGCCGACATCGACGGCCGCGACCATGACATAGGCATTGCTTCCCGGCTGCACGCCGGCCACGGAAACCGGAATCGACAGCTGTCGGCGCGGCATGGTCTTGTCCGGCGGCGCGAGCGTAACGGCGAGCTTCTTGGCGCCCGGGTCGACCTTCAGCCATTTCACGCCGATGGCGCGGGCCGGCATACGGCTCTCTTGGGCATCGCCCGGCCGGAACAGTGTCGCGGTGACATAGGCGCCGGCACCCCAGTCGTCGCCGACCGGAATGTCGACGGTGCTGCCGCCGGCCGGCACGGTCGCCGTGATGGTCTTCAAGAGCTTGTCGGAACCGATGTTGATCAGAAGTTCGCCCGCAAAATGCGGCGAGACCTTGAGCTTGGCCACTTCGCCGGCGGCGTAATTGTCCTTGTCCAGCGCAATTTCCAGGCCGTCAGGCGTTTCGGTGGTGGTCGAGGCGACGTACCAGCCGGCGTCGAATTCATAGCTGGTCGCCGGTCCCTCGGGGTCCGAGGTTTCGACCTCGAGCCGGTACTGGCCCCAGTCGACCGGTAAGGAGACGGTGGCGTCGCCATCGGCGCCGAGGTCGACCTGGCCGTTGGCGATCGACTTGGTGAAGGTGACCGGCTCGTAGTTCCACGAATTGTTGGAGCGGTACCACTGGTAATTGCGTTCGACCTTGACCAGTGTCCAGCGCGCGCCTTTCAGCGCCTCGCGCTTGTCGTCGGGATCGACGGCGATCAGGCTGAACTTGGCCGTGCCGCCCTGTGGCACCTCATTGTCGGCGAAGTCCGGGCGGATGCCGATCATGTGGCCTTGCGGGCGGATACCGATGTTGAGCGACCGTTCGATGGCGCGGCCACCGGCTTCGCGCATGCGCACCGTCACCTTGCCGTCGACCAGCTTGGTGGTCGAAGGCAACTGGTCGACCGAGATCGGGAAGGTCGCCTTGCCGTCATCGCCGACCACCGGCAGATTGGCGAGCGGCGTGACCGTGGGCTCCGCCGACTGTTCATCGGCGAGGCCGAAGGAAAAATCGGGGAAGCGGTCCCAGTCGCGCGACGTCGACAGCGTCAACTCACCTTCCAGCGCCAGACCCGCCGCCGGCGCGCCGTAAAGGAAGCGGCCATCTATGTTGATGTTGGCGGTTTCGCCCCGCGCGATCTCCTGCTTGTCGGCCTTCATGTCGAATTCGATGCGATCCGGCACGAAGTCCTCGACCAGGAACATCTGGCTGGCCACCGCCGGCTGCTTGGGATCGGTGTGGATCGACACCGACCAGGTGCCGCGCATCGCATTGGGTTCCAAAGGCAGGTCGACGGCGTGGCCGCCGGCCGAGGCGCCGTCGCTGACGATGCGGCGGTCCTCGACACCATCCGGGCGCGAGAAGATGAAGGTCAGCGGCAGGTTCTCGACCGCCTTGGCCGCGCCGTCGCGGGCAAGGGCGGCGACATGGACATCCTCGCCGGCGCGGTAGATGCCGCGTTCGGTCCAGGCGTAGACATCCAGCGCACCGGGCGCCGCGCGCCCGGTGACGCCACGGTCGGACAGGTCGAAGCCGGCCTTGGACATGTCGAGGAAGACAAAATCATTGTCCCCTTGCTTCGCCATCAGCACGGCCGGCGCCATGCCGCCATCGCCGCGCGTCAGGCCGGGATTGAACACGGCATGGCCGTCGGCATCCGACGTCGCGGTGCCGAGAACCTCGTTGTTCCTGGCAACCAGCGTCAGTTCGGCGCCGGCAATCGGCTTGGCGGAGCCGAGCGAACGGGCAAAGACGTTGAGACCGTCCTGGCCGGTATAGGTCGACAGGCCGATGTCGGAGACGACGAACCACTGCGTGGCCAACGAATTGTAGCTGTCGCCCTTGTCGTTGACGGCTTGGGCGGTCAGCACATAGACGCCGGGCTTGCGCTGCGGCAGGGCTTCGTCGACCGGAAAGGAGGTGGTGACCTCCTTGTTCAAATCGTTGACGATATCGAGCTGGCCATGCCAGACCGGCGCGCCCATCTGCTCGGAAACGGTGGAGATGTCATAGCCGTCGAGCTGGTGCAGGAACTGGTAGCCCGACAGAAGCTGCGCCAGCGAACGGTCGCCGATGCGGAAGAGCTTCATCTCGGCGGCGTTCATGTTGACGGTGACGACCGGAATGCCGCGGCGCGCGCCGGCCGGCAGCACGAAGCTGTCGCCGGTGAAGCGGGCGGACGGCGCGCGGTCCTGCACATAGATCGACAGCACCACGGGGGCGGCGGTGACTTCGCCGATGGCGGCCGGCAGGCCGGCGCGGAAGGTGACGTCATAATGCTGGCCGTGTTCGAGGCCTTCGACGCAGATCTGCTTGTCCTTGGCCTCGACGCCCTTGGGTGGCGCGTTGTCGACGGTCACGAACTGCGCGTAATCAACACCGGTCTTAACCAGTTCCTCGGAGAATTGCGCGCAGATGCGTGGCGCGCTGGTGTCGGCATCGACGCTATGGTCGATGACGCGGAAACCCTTGCGGGCCTTCAGATCGGCATACTCGGCCTGGACGGAAGGCGAAGCCACGAGGGCAAGGCTCGCCTCATAGGCCTGCAAGGCCGGGCGGTAGAGGTCACGTTTGTCGAGGCCGGCGCCGAGCAGCGCCAGCACGTCGGCGCGCGTCTTGGTGGTGCGCAGCAGCTTGTAGGCGTTGAAAGCGGCGGAAGTGCCATTTGCCGGCAAAGTGGAGGCTTCGGATGTGTTGGCGGCAGGCTGCACGGCCAGCGTTTCGCGCGCCAGGTCGAGCCAGAGCTGGCCGTCGTCCGGCATCACCGAGACCGCGGCCTCGTATTTCTGCATGGCGGAGCGATGGTCGCCGGTCAGCACGGCCTGCTCGGCGGCATTGGTCAGCGCCGCCATGCCTTCGGTCGGCTTGGTAAAGGCGGGACCGAGCAGTTTATTGCTGTATTGCTGAGCCTGGTCGGCCATCCAGTTGGGGAAGAAGGCAAGCTCCGGCGGCGCGCCGATATCGGGATCGCCGTCGATGTTGACGATCTTGCCCGCAACCGCACCATTGAAGGGCTTCAACTGGTTGTAGTCGGATTTGAGAAAGCACCATTTGGCCTTGGTGTTGTAGGTGAAGGCACGGCAGGCCGGATCGCCAAGGCAGGTCGTCTTGCACTGGTCGAGCGTGACGTTCTGGTCGGATCGGAGGTCGAAACCGAAATAGTCGGAATTGTCCGTTGTTGCGATTTTTCGCGCCTCGGCCGCTTGCGCCACAGTACCCAAGGCAAAAAAGAGAAGGATGAGAATCGACAGACCACGAGCCGCGCGCATTGCCATAACACCCTCCAGACAATTGCAGACGTCCGGGCATGATCAAGCTTCAGTCAGGCTTGTCAACGCGCGGGCGCGGCAGGTTTCCGCCTGCCAACGGTTTATTTTCCGGCCGATCACCGGTATGCGGGCAATAACCTCCATAGGACAGGGGATCACGCATTCTTGCGGTGTCGCAAAAGGTGTGAATTCCAAGCCCGTCCTATTTCAGACAATTGGATTGTGGCCCCTTTACGAGCGCTTCAGAACTTCATTCCAATTTTAGTTTTGTGGACTAGGTTGTCTTAATGCCGGCGCATGAAAAGCAGATGTCAGGGGGTACCGCGCCAGGGCGCGGGCTTCCTCGCGCCCTGCTTTTGGCCGTGATGTGCTCGACGGCGCTGGTCGCCGAATCGAGACCAGCGGCCGCGTTCGAGCTTTTCGGCATCAAGCTGTGGGGTTCCTCCAGCGACGAAGACGCCGATATTGTCGATCCCTTGCGTTACGCGGTGACGCTCTCCGCGCCCGACGCCGACAAGGATCTCGTCAAGAAGCTCGAAAACGCCTCGGCCCTGAAAGGCGACGAGGACCGCCCCGTCTCGGGCTCGCTCGGGCTGATGGCCAAGGCGCGCAGCGACCGCGAACAGCTGGTAGCGGCCCTCTATGCGGATGCCCGCTATGAAGGCGTGGTCACCATCACCATCGATGGCAAGCCGCTCGACGCGTTGCCGCCGGACGCCGAATTCAAGGGTCCGCAGCCCATTCCGGTGGCGATCAATATCTCGACCGGCCCCAAATTCACACTCGGCAACATCCGGCTGGAAGGCGACGCGGCTGGCCTGATGGGCGCCGACTATGGCCTGATATCAGGCGGCGACGCCGGCTCCGGCGCGGTGCTCAAGGCCGAAGCATTGGTCGTGCGCACGCTGAAGGAGCAGGGCAGGCCGCTGGCCAAGGTGACGGACCGCCAGATCGTCGCCGACCACGCCACCTCGACGCTCGATGTGACGCTGACGGTCGCTGCCGGCCCGGTCGCAGGCTATGGCGCGACCACGGTGGAAGGCACCGAGAAGGTCGACCGCGACTTCACCGAATACATGACCGGGCTGAAGCGTGGCAGGCAATACTCCCCGCAGGAGATCAGCGATGCGCGCGACAGGCTGCTGGGGCTCGAGGTCTTCAACAGCGTGACGTTCAAGGAAGCCGACAAACTGGACGCCGACGGCAACATCCCGATCGGCGTCCAGGTCAGCGAGCGCAAGCCGCGCTATTTCGGGCTTGGCGGCACGTTTTCGAACACCGAGGGCCTCGGCCTGGAAGGCTATTGGGGACACCGCAACCTGTTTGGTCGCGCCGAGAAGCTGCGCATCGACGGCGCCATCAGCGGCATCGGCAACAACAATCTGTCGGACCTGAACTACAATGCCGGAATCATGTTCGAGAAGCCCGGCGTGATCGGACCGGCCTCGAAGTTCTTTGCCAGTGTGAAAACGGTCTTCGAGCACCCGGACGCGTACGACCATTTCTCGGTCAAGGGCAGCACCGGCCTGTCCTATGAACTCGACAAGAAGCAGACCGTTTCGGCCGAGGTGGCGCTCGACTATTCACGCATCCGCGATGCCTTCGGCAAACACACTTACCTGATCGCCAGCGTTCCCCTGCAGTATGTCTATGATAACAGGGACAGCCGGCTGAACCCGACCAAGGGCTTCAGGGTACTGGCCTATGCCGAGCCCAGCTACGACATTCTGAGCGGCGCGGCCTTCCTCAAGCTGAAGGGCGAGGGATCGGCCTATCAGTCGCTGGATACGGCCTCGAAATTCGTCCTGGCCGAACGCGTCTCCGTCGGCTCGATCGTCGGCACGGGGCTTGAGAATGTCCCGGCCGACAGGCGCTTCTATTCCGGCGGCGGCGGCTCGGTACGGGGCTATGCCTATCAGGGCATCGGTCCCAAGGATTTCACCGGCCAGCCGATCGGAGGCCTGTCCTTCTTCGAGACCTCGGTTGAGATGCGCATCGCCGTCACCGACACGATCGGCATCGTGCCGTTCGTCGATGCCGGCACGGTATCGACCAAATCGGTTCCCAACTTCTCCAACGTCAAGGTCGGCGCCGGCGTCGGCCTGCGCTATGTGACGCCGTTCGGGCCACTGCGCATCGACGCCGCCGTGCCGCTCAACCGCGACCCCAGCGATCCGCATTTCGGCATCTATGCCGGCATCGGACAGGCGTTTTGAGATGAGGACGGTCTGGCGCATCCTTCGCATTGTCCTCTACACGCTGCTGATCGTGGTCGCGGGGGCGATCGGCGCGCTGGTCGTGCTGACCAAGACCGAACGCGGACGCGACAATCTCGCCGGCATCATTTCGCGCCTGGCCTCGAGCGACGACCGCAAGGTCACCGTCAGCGGCATCGACGGCATCTGGTCGGGCGCGCTCAGCGTCGACCATGTCGTGCTGGAGGACCGCGAGGGTGCCTGGTTGGTGGCGCGCAAAGTGGCGGTCGACTGGTCGCCGCTGGCGCTGCTGTCGAAAAACTTCAGCGCCGACCGCATCGCGGCCGACCGCATCGAACTGGCGCGGCTGCCGGTGGCCAGCACCCAACAGCCCGCGCAGAGCCGCACGACGACGCTGCCTGTTTCCATTGATATCAAGCAGATCGACTTGCCCGAAATCGCGCTTGGTCAGGAGCTGGCTGGCAGCGGCATCGCCGAGCTTGCGGCGAAGGGATCGGTCAAGGCCGACGCCAAGCCGCTGGCGGTCGAGACGGTGCTCAATGTTACTCGCCATGACGGCAAGCAAGGCAAGGTCGACGCCAAAATCCACTTTGCGCCGGCCGAAAACAGGCTTGACCTCGACCTTAAGGCTTCGGAGCCGGCGGGCGGCATCATCGCCAATCTGCTCAAGCTGCCCGATGCGCCGCCCGTCGACATAGTCGCATCAGGCACCGGGCCGCTCGCCAACTGGAACGGCATAGCCACATTCACCGTCGACGGTGAGATCGTCACTCAATTGACGGGCCGCCACCAGTCGACCGACAAGGGCAGCCATGTCGAGGCCAAGGGTGACGGCGACTTCGCCGGCTTCCTGCCGGAGAATTTGAAGCCCCTGTTTGCCGGCAAGACCAGCTTCGATGTCGCGGGCACCGCCACATCAGCCGGTGGTATCAGCGTCGACCGGGCGATTATCGACAGCGATGCCATGCACGGCACCGCCACCGGCATCGTCGATCCCGCCGGCGCCAGCGATCTCTCTGTCCAACTCGCCGCCAAGGGCCCGCCCGTCGTGGTCAGCGTCGGCAGCGAGGCGCAACCGATCACGCTAGCGATCAAGAACGCTACCGCTCGCGCCTTTGGCGACGGCAAGGCACCGATTATCGACATCGGCGCCTCCTTCGTTTCGATCGTCGCCGGGGGCACCCGGCTCGACGATCTGGCGGCGCAAATCCACTCCGACGGTTTCGACATCCAGAATCGCGCCGGCCCGGTTGCGGTCAAGCTGGAGGCTGGCGGCCTGAAAACCGACGTCGCGACGCTGGCGCCGCTGGTCACCGGCAAGGTCGACGTCGATCTGGCCGGTTCAATCAGCAAGGACGCCATTGCCATTGACCAGGGCACGCTGCGTTCCGATGCGGTCAATGCCTCGCTGACGGCGACAGTGGCGCTTGCCGACCTGTCGATGCAACTCAAGATGAACGCCGACGCCGTGGCCACCGCCTTGCCGCCTCAGATCGCCTCGGTGCTCGGCGGGCGGGTAAAATTCTCGGCTGCCGCGACCCGCGATCCGCAGGGATCGTTCGCCGCCAATTCGATCGAACTCACCTCCGGATCGCTTAGCGCCAGCGGCACCGCCAGCATGCACGGCACGGACATCCAGGCCGACATCAAGGGCAAATTGGGCGACATTTCGGTGTTGTCGCCGACGGTCGGCGTGCCGGTTGCCGGCGGGGTCGATTTCGCGCTGTCGGCAAGCGGCGCCATGACGGCGCCCGATTTCACGGTGTCCGCCGACAGCGACAGCCTGACGGCCTCGGGCCGCACGGTGAAGGCGATCAAGCTGACGGCGAGCGGCAAGGCCGACATATCGAGCCCTTCCGCCACCGTCTCGCTGACCGGCGCCGTCAACGACCAGCCGCTCGACATCAAGGCGGCGCTGGTCACCAGCGAGGGCAAGCGTTCGATCAACGGCTTTCTCGTCTCGCTGGGCGACAACAAGGTGTCTGGCGACCTGGCGCTGGATGACAAATACATGCCTTTGGGCACGCTCACGCTTGCCGCTCCCGCCATCGATCAGCTGGCCGCGCTCGCCGGCCAGGCTGTGACCGGCGATATCAACGGCAGCATCGTCTTTGCCAAGGAAGGCGATGCGCCCTCGGTGGCCATTGACGCCAAGAGCACATCGATCGCGCGCGGCGAGGTGACGGCCAAGACGATCGCCGTCAATGCGCTCATCGCCAACTTTCTCAAGGCGCCGGCGATCTCGGGCACCATCAAGGCCGACACGGTCATTTCGGGCACCACCGAAATCAGTGGCATCGGCGTCGATCTGAAGCGCGATGGCGACTGGACCAATTTCACCGGCGGCGCCACCATCGCGGGCATTCCGGCGACCGCAGCCGGGCGGGTGAAGATCGCCGATGGGACCACCAGTGTGGAGATCGCCTCGGGCGAGGCCACGGTTCGCGGCATCAAGACAGCGCTCGCCAAGCCTTCGTCACTGACCATCGCCAATGGTACGACCAACATCGAGAAGCTTGCGCTCGATATTGGCGGCGGCTCGATGACGCTGTCGGGCAGCGCCGGCCAGACGCTCGATCTCGCGGCACAATTCTCGGCGCTGCCGGCGGCCCTTGCCAATGAATTTTCGCCCGGCCTCGATGCCGCGGGCACCCTCAGTGGCATCGCGCAAGTGACCGGAACGCCGGCTGCTCCGGAGGTCCGGTTCAACGCGCAACTCGCCGGTGTCGAAACCAGCCAGACGCGCCAGGCCGGGCTCGGGCCGCTCGGCATCGATGCCGTGGGCGCCTACACTGTCGTCGGTGGCGTCACTCTCGACCATGCCACGCTCTCCGGCGACAAGATTTCCGGCCAGGCCGCTGGCACCATCAATCCGAACGGAGCCAGCGATTTCGCGCTCGATCTCACCTCGTCCGGCCCCAGCCTGCCGCTGACGGTCGGAAGCGCGCAAAGTCCGGTCAAGATCGAGGTCCGGTCATTGTCGGCCAAAATCGCGGGCGAAAGCACGCATGCCCGGCTGGACTTTGCCGCGATCCTGCCCTCGGTCACCACCAGCCCGGCGAAAGTGGACGGGCTGTCGCTGGCACTGCACTCGGATGCGTTCGATCTCAAGAACCGCGCCGGACCGGTTTCCGGCACGGTATCAGTGGACAAGGTCGGTCTCGAGAATGCCACGATCGCGCCGCTGATCGCCGGCAAGGTGACGGCCGCGCTCAGCGGGCGCCTGACAGCCGACGCCATGGCCATCGACAGCGGCTCTCTCAAGAGCGATGCGCTGAACAGCCAGGTCTCCGGCCAGGTATCGCTGCGTGACGGTGCCATCGATCTCAAGCTGAAGGCGGATGCCCCGTCATCGGCCTTGCCGGCGGCGGCGCGAGGCATGCTCGGCGAACGCGCGCAGGTGAGCGCCACGCTGAAGCGCGAGCCCAACGGCAACATCAACATAGGCGGATTGACGCTGGCCTCCGGCGCGCTGACCGCACAGGGACAGGCAAGCCTGGCCGACAACAAGGTGGCCGCCGACATCACGGGCGTGTTGAGCGACATCTCGCTGCTGTCGAAGGATGCCAGGGGCGCCGTTGGCTTCGCGTTGAATGCTCAGGGGCCGGCCACCGCTCCCGACCTGTCGCTGACCGTCAATAGCGATCGGCTTTCGGTGGCGTCGCGCGAGATCACCGGGCTGAGGCTGACCGCCACCGGCAAGGCGGATGCCATCAACCCGGCTGCGAATGTGCAGCTGACCGGCAATGTCGCGGGACAGGCCTTGCAAGGCAGCGCCGTGCTGGCGACGGCGAACGGCAAGAGCGCCATCAACGGCCTGCTTCTGTCACTGGGCCCAAACAAGATCTCCGGCGATCTGGAATTGGACGACAAGTTCGTGCCTGAAGGCACGATCTCGCTCGACCTGCCCGATATCGGGCCGCTTGCCGCGCTGGCGCTGGAAAAGGCCGAAGGCGACGTGCGCGGCACGATCGCCTTCTCGAAGAATGGCGCGGCACCCCAGGTCGCTATCAAGGCGGCCACCGCCTCGATCACGCGCGGCGACCTCCAGGCGAAAACCGTTTCCATCGACGCGCTGATCGCCAACTATCTTGCGGCGCCGGTGATCTCGGGCAAGATCCATGCCGACACCGTCATATCGGGCGGCACGGTGATCAGCGGCATCGACGTTGATCTGAAGCGTGACGGCGACTGGACCGGCTTCTCCGGCGGCGCCACGGTCAAGGGCATTCCGGCCAAGGCGGCCGGCCGGGTGAAAGTCACCAACGGCACGACGACCATCGAACTTGCTTCCGGCCAGGCGACCCTCCAGGGCATCAAGACAGCGCTCGCCAAGCCTTCGTCACTGACCATCGCCAATGGTACGACCAACATCGAGAAGCTTGCGCTCGATATTGGCGGCGGCTCGGTGACGCTTTCGGGCAGCGCCAGCCAGACGCTCGATCTCGCGGCACAATTCTCGGCGCTGCCGGCGGCCCTTGCCAATGAATTTTCGCCCGGCCTCGAT